>CAZSUZ010000017.1:0-6377 GCA_964610165.1 uncultured Gammaproteobacteria bacterium | reverse complement strand
GGATGTGCTAATTTCATTAATTTAGAAAAGATAGGTATTTTAGCTTCTCCTGTTGCTATAAGATAAATTTTTTTTGCTTCCAAAATAGTACTAATTCCCATTGTTAATCCAAATTTAGGTACTTTTTCTATATCATCATTAAAATATTTACTATTTGCTTGACGAGTAGATTCTGCGATTTCTATTTTTCTGGTTCTACTTTTACTTTCTGATCCTGGTTCGTTAAAAGCAATATGGCCATTAATACCAAGTCCTAAAATTTGAATATTTATTCCTCCTCTATCATCAATAAGTTCCTCATATTTTTTACATTCTTTATTAGCATCTTTTGCTTCTCCATTTAAAATATGACCATTTTTTAGTGGAAATGAATTATTTGCATTATGTAATGGATCCCAAAAACAATCTTTCATTTCTTGATAATAACTATGCGGATCATCTTGTTTTATTGGGTAATATTCATCCAAATTAAATGTATGAAAGTTTTTTAAATCTATAGAAGAGCCAGAAAGTTGAAAGATGAGTTCTTTATATACTCCTTTTGCAGAAGAACCTGTAGCTAAACCTAAGTTAAATTTATCATGAAGAACAATCTGCGTTTTAATTTTTTCAGCTACTGCAAGAGATAAATTATCATGACTATCATACGAATAAACGGTATCGATCATATTTTTATTGTACCACTAACCAACAACAGCTTTATATGCATGAATATACATGGCCATATTCCACGATTGTCTTGCAATTCCCATTGGTGTACCAAGCTGACCATGTAAAAATTCATTAAATTCCCAATTATTAATTGCATTAGCTTCTGCAAGTTTAACTAATTGTTGTTCTGCTTTATCTTTATCAAATGTAGCAAGCCATGTTACCCAAAATCCACCAATATATGGCCAAATTCCTGCATTATGATACTGCCATGGATAGTTTTGACGGCCTTTTGCCATATACAAACGCCAATCATCTTCTCCTGGATAAATAGGTGGATACATTGCTTTAACAGGGTAAGGTAAATGTACTCCAGATCTAAAAATAAAATCGGTAATAAGCGCAGACTTTTTTTCATCTGCTAAACCAGTTATACAAGCAAGAATATTACCGTATGTTTCACAACGCATTTCAAACGATCTATGAGAAGAAAATCCTAAATAGTATGGTAAATAAACAGCTTGTGTATTACTCCACTCAATCATTTTACCTGCATACACCATTTCTTTTGTATATTGATTATCTGGAACATAATTAAGACCACGGTCATCGCCTTTATGAACCCACAACAATGTATTTACACCTTCATAAATACGTTCTTTTAAGTGTTTTAAATCTTGTCGATCTTCTACTTTAATTCTTAGTTTTATAAGCCAATACCATAATGCGTTTGTATACAATACTGTTCCTTGACGTGGCATTTCATCGTCCCAGCCTGCTGCTTCTCCTTGTTCTAATAAATAATCATTATTTGTATCTTGATACGTAAGCCACATAAAAGCCATATCTAAGTTATGTAGATATTTTTTGTAAAAATCTTGGTCACCAGTTTTTTTTACATATTCTAAAAAGCCAATGCACCACCATAATGTGCCATCAATTGTTCCTGGCATCCACCAATGAATTTCCTTAATTTGTGGGACATAATTTTGAGGAAACTGACCGCGTTTTGATTGCGCAGGAATTAAACCTTCTAGTGATTGTTTAGCTAGTTTAATAAGATCTTCGTTGTTAGAAGAAAGCATTCCCAGTGTACAAACACCAATATCTCGAGAGAATAACGAAGAATAGGTTCCTTTTTCTAAATCACCAGTAGGTTTTGCTGCTGCCATGCCGTGTTCTGTTTTATTTTCTATAAGATACTTAATAGCAAGCGTATACCCATGATGAGTAAGAAAATTCATATAAAATTAAGAGTATATTTTTTTAGAGAAGTGGTCAAGAGGCAGTTTTATGATCTGGTTTTTTAACCTCAATACCTACAGCTTGAAACATTTTTTGAATATCAGCTGCTGTTTGTTCTGGTGTATATTTTGCTGCATTTTTTTGAAGTTTTTCGTGTAATATGTTTCTTTTTTCTGGATCATGCAATAAATCTGCCATATGTTTCTTATAATTTTCCTGTGAAGTTGCATAAAATCCGTTATTACCATTAGCTTCTTTTACTGTTTCAACTGAATCACTGGCAATAATCACATTGCCGCTCATAACAGCTTCGACTAATGTTAAACCTAACGATTCTTTTATACTTGGAAAGACCAAAACATCTCCTGCGGCATGACCTGCTTCTTTTGGTTGAGAACCTGGCATAGAAATACGCGCTTTAATTTCTGCTTTATATGCTGAAGGTATTCTTTCAATTCTATCTAAAAGATCTTGATATACTTTTGTTGGATTACCTACTTTATCTGTAAATGGACCACCGACAAGTAAGCAAGCAATATTAGGTTGAGATTCTGGATCTTTTTGTTTTTCTTCAAGATATAAATCTATAAAAGATTGTAATAAAATTTCTGGATGTTTATAGTCTTCAAATCTACCTTGGTAGTAATAAACAAGCGTATTATCATCAATTGCTCCGTTGAAGAATTGTTGGCGTACTTCTGATCGGATAGCTTTTGCTTTTTCTTTATCAAATTGAACAGGTGCTTTTACTACATGCATTCTGTCGCCAATATCAGGAATATCATCATATTTTTTAATAGAATCATCTCTTTCAGCATTAGTCCAGACCATAATGGCATCTGCTTTTCTGTATACTTCTTCTTGAAATTTAACTCTTCGAGGATCAAGTTCTTTATCAGGATTATCGGCAGAAGTAAGTTCTTGATCAATTCGAGCAGGTAGTGAATGATTGCAGTACACTATTTTTGGAATCTTCCATATTTTATGTTCTTTTTCTACTTGTTTTACTTCTCCATTCTCTTCAATCGTCTCTATTGTTACCAATGATTGTTTATTATCGAGTAATGTTTGTAAATATTCTTTTGCTCGGACTGCTAAAATACCAGAAGTCCAGTAGTTTGGAAAAACAACATCGGAACCGTTCATAAGCATTGCTGCGTATTCAATATATGATTTCGATAAATCTGGATCTGTTAAAACTTCAGTTAAATCAACATTTTTATCTCCGGAAGGAGTTGTAATATCTGGGCGAGAAACAAAGTCTGTGGCAAATGGTAAAATGGTGCGATTTTCACGAGCTTCTTCAGAAATTGTTGGGCTACTTAATGAATCAGGATTTAATGAAGCAGATGCGTTAATAATTCCTAATTGATTTTGCATTATTTTTATAACTTCATTCATGGCTACTGCTGCTCCTCCAACTTCTTTTCCAGGAATACCAGCATTTGATTCTTGATGAAGAAAACTACGAACAACTACTTTTCCATCTATATATTCGCCTTTTTCATTTAATCCTTCTTTATTACGAGTATTCAATGTGTGCCAAAATTCTAGTTGTTGCTGCCAGGGAGCTTTAATATGAGGTTTATGTTCTTGTTGTTCACCAGTAGATATTTCACTCATAACGTACAGTATACTGTTAACTTATCTTCTATAAAAGGAATTTGTATTTCCCTCTTGTTGATTATGTTGTTTGCCTTCCAAAAATACATCCAGATCCAAATTACAAATATCAGCATAGGTATATATACGATCTATATTTTGTTTCGACCAATGTGCAATATCTGCAGGCTGCCAGATACTGCCAATACCGTCTTCAACTCCATCGCGTTTTATAATTTTAAGCGCTGTTAAAAATGCTCCTTTTGCAACAGCTGTATACATATCTTCTTGATATTGAAAAGGATCAAGAAGTTTCTCTGCAAATGGCGGTGCACCTTCTGCAATAACTGCTGTCATATGATCACCATTTCCTGTTGGATAGCCACCTTTTTCTTCTGATTCATAATCTAATCTAAATGGTGGCACGTCTGAAACTTCAAAGTCGTGATACATGTGCGCACCATCTCGTCCATTTGTTAATATAACCGTATCAGAGGTTTGATGAAGTATTTGATATCTCATTTCCTCAGAAAAACCTTCCATATCTTCGTTACTAATAGTGGTTATATTTGCATACGTTAATGCATCCAAATATTCTGGTGTAAATGGTTCATGAAAAACACGACCATTTTCATCCCATCGTCGCAAACTTCCTTGTGGCGCAGCAATAAGGAGTTCCGCATTTTTAGATAATGGTTGATAAAACGTAGAAGGAATTTCGTTAGCAACTGGTAAAATCATTGTTCTTTTACCCTTTGCAAGTTCTGTAATATGAGCTAAATCACGTTGCGCAAATAATTCTCCTACTGCACTAATAAATTGTGTGCGATTTTGAAATTCGTCGTAAATATTTGTATAAGTAGTTGTATCTGCTTGTTCTGTTGAAGAAAGATTAGAAATATTAATTCCGTAACTACGAATAAAATCAAGAAGTGGATCATTTTGAGCAGCTTTTGTAAGTATCTGCACATTATGTCCTCGGAGTGCAAGTGTTATACCTGCATATGTAACAGGACCACCAGGAATAAATTCACCATTTGGAGCAATATCACGCGTAATATGTCCAATTAATAGGAAATCCTTGAGGTTCATGTTGAAGGAAGTATACCGAGCTCTTTATTTTTATGCAACAAGTTTTGCAGCTCCAAATAAATCACTATGCAATACATTTTCATATGTTGCACGGTATGTTGGACAAAGCTCTATAACAAGCTTTTCAACTGTTTCTTTGTAGTTATATCCTTTCCAATATAAACTTCCTTGCATAATAAATACAATATCCCTTTTACAAAATTCCATAATTGCAGCAACCTGTGCAGCAACTAAAGAAGCAGAATAATGAAGAATATTATTAGCAAGTTTTGCAATTTCTGCATTTTCATGTCGAACTAATGATTCAAGTTCTTTTGTTGAATTAATTTCCCCAATAGGTAAATTTTGTTTTTTTGCCATGTAGTTAAAATGTCTGTATAAATAGGCACCAGAAACTTCTTTCTCGTAAACTGCTCCACCTGGTTCGACAGATTTTTTATCAATATCAAGTCCAGATTCAGATTGAGTAAATTTATTAAAATTTGCCGATTCTAAGTTTACGACATTTGTTTTATCTAAAAATATTGCAAAGTTTAATCCTGTACCTACAATACCTGCAGAAAGATTATCCCATCCATGATGAATAAGTCCTGAAAGAAGCAAACAAATAGTATCATTTGCTGCTGCTACTTTTAATTCTCTGCCATGTTTTTCTTTAAAATATGTTTCAATAGTTTCACCAAGTGTTTTTCCAACTAAACCATCAAATGTATTTTCTTTTGAACCAGAAACAAGTACACCATCTACTACATCTCCACGTGTTACAGGTTTTAAAGGATATGCAAAGTTAACAGCAACAGTTTTAACATCAGGATATAAGTGTTGTTCTATAAATGAAAGTAAATCTTGTTCTTTTAAAAAAGGAGGTTGTTCTCCTTGTGAATATTCTAAAATCTGAATATTTCCATTTACACGCTTCATAAGAGCTTTTTGATAAAAACTACCACCAATCACTAATGTTTGAAAAACTTCTCCTAATTCTACTAATGTATTTGAAGCAAGGGTGTGGCGAATAAATGGTAAAGAAGATTTTTTGCCTTCTGCCCCATTTTGGAGTTCTGTTACAAAATTATTTTTAATTTCGGTTAGTGTATTTTTATCTAAATGTTGCATGTTATTGATATATAAAATATATAAAACTAATGAGCTTTTTTAACTTTGCTAAGGAATATTATACTACAAAGCTTGTTTTAATAATATGAACCTAATTCACAGTGCATATAATAAAGCTTACTATATCATACTTTTTACACAATTGTTACAAAAGGTATGATATACTTTTAATTTCAATCCAGAATTAACCATACTTTTACATTGTTGTAACAATATAAAAGATGATGCAACAGTGTCAATATTGACATGTCCTAAAAAGTATGATACTATATGAAAATTGAAATTATACCTTACCTATGATTGAAAACAGATCACAATATTTTGGACCAAATAATGATGTAGAATTATATCAAATGGATAATTCTACAGTAGAAAGTTCAACCATAAAAAATGGTATTGCAAGACTTTCAGAAGAAGTTGCTATAATAGAAACTAATAATCTATATACTAACGCCACTCCCCTTCCTCCACAATTTTTGGTAAATACACATATTCCTCGTGATGGAAAAGATCGACTTTTTATTGCTTCTAATCGATTACCTGTTACTTTTAAGTATGCGGAGTCTACTTACACAAATGGTGATGGCATTCCAAGAAGACGTATGACGGCTACACCTAGTGTTGGTGGATTAGCAACTGGTATGAACTCAGCATTAAAAGATGGTGAAGCACGT
>CAZSUZ010000016.1:0-34979 GCA_964610165.1 uncultured Gammaproteobacteria bacterium | reverse complement strand
GAGATGCGAGAATCTGTAGAAGATGTTTTGGGCCAAGCGGAAGAAAGTCTTTTTAGTCAGATGTAATTCGACTAAGAGTATATCTAAAAATAAATATGAAGACAAATAAATCAGTTAAAGCGTATGAACTAGCTTGCCGCGATGTCCTAAAAGAATTTGAAGAGGAGTTAGCAAGTGGTGAATTGGCAAATTCTTATGATAATGTTGAAGATTTTATGAAAGCTTTGAATTCTCAATAGGTCTAATTAGGCATGTACTATACATATAGTAGACATATTACTTAACATTTAAGGGAGTTAATTACTTATCATGATTAAAGACATAGCTAAATGCGCTAATCATACTTGCCCTCTGAGAGAGGAGTGCAAACGCTACACTATGACGGCAAGCGAGTATCAGTCTTATGCTGACTTCAAGCCGACTAAGAAAGAGGATAAATATAGTTGTGATTACTTCTTGGAATAAGGCTATAGTGTAATGGTCGCACAGAGGTCTCCAAAACCTTTAGTTTAGGTTCGAATCCTGATAGCCTTGCCATTCGACTAAAACCCTACTCTTTTTTCTAAACCTTCTTGTAAATCACCCGCACAATTTCATCTTTCTGCGCCTTGTAAACTTCGGCTATCTGTTCGGCTGTAGCCTTCTCCCACTTATAGCCGTTTTTGGTGAGTTTGTTTTTTAAATCACTTAATCTAATAGAGATGACTTTTTCTTCTGGTTTAGTCATCTTGCGCCGCGGGTTAAACAATCTCTCTCTATAACTTCTATGGTGCGAGTAGCAGCATATTCTTCCGTGTAGAGTATGCCGTTTTTTTTGGTGACGATTCTCATAATACCGTGGTATTCACCAGCTTCTAGGCCACAGGGTACAATCCACTTAAGGCCGACTGAAACGTTTTTGGTCATGTCACAGTCGTTGATTTGCGGAAACTGGCGGGAAAAGTGGATTGCTGGCTTATTTTCTTTGTGTAGAGAAAGTTCTACACCTACACTCGACGGACTTAGAAGACACAGCCCCATTGAAGAAGTTATTAAACCTTTGTCTGCATAAGTGTCAAACAAGTAGATTTCTTCGCTAATCTGATATAGAGACTCTGAAAAAAGCAGCAAAATATTAGCAGCAAAAACAATCGCGACAATGATGAATACGACATAACTAAACGAAAAACGCATAAATAATTTCTTTAAGACCTAGCAAAAAAACCGAACCCAACAATATTCTTTGATTTTTAACGTATGTGTTCGTTTCTTTGGTTGCGTTGGTGATTTGTAGTTGGATGTTTTCAATTTTTAGCTCTAGCATTTCGTTCGTGACGTAATCTTTTTGGGAGACTTTATGGTCCTCTAGTTGTTTGACAATTCGCTGAAAATCCTCACCGATTTTTTCAAAGCGCAACATCATATTTTCTCCAAAGCTTTCAAACTTTTGAGCGAGTGATGCTACCTCGTGAACTAGATTAGATTCTTGGTTAGATGCCATGTTTTTTGAAATTTCTAAAAATTAATAAATAAATCATGTTAGCCGTACCTAGAATTTGCGCTAAAACCTCAAAAATATTTTTTGAATATTCTTGAGGTAGATAGAGCTTGCCCATCGTGTACACGCCACTTAAGAAAAGCGAGAAGACAACTAGCGTAACGATTGGCGGAATACCGAACCCGCCTTTAGTTCTAGGTTTAGCTACTTGAGTAAGGATAGAGACCCCAAGACCTCCAATAGCGGTAAATAGTGTTTCTTCCATAATTATTGATTGGGAAATAAATTGTTTTTATCCATAAAGACCGCAAAACGTTCTTGAGTCATGCCGCCGTGCTCCTCCTGAATTGAGCCAGCCTTTTTAAGCATCGCTTCGGCATCTGTACCTGCTACTATTTTTTTAGGTCGCGACCAGTCAGTGATACCAACTTTTTTAGCTTTCTCAACAGAAGCCAAAGCCCATGGTGAGATATTAGACACCTCTTGCTCTAGCTGGTAATCAGTCTTATACATGTAGAAGTAAGCAGAGTTAAAGAATACACCTTTGGAAAGCAGATCTTTGACTTGAATGTAAGTCAATGTGTACTTATTCGAGTAGCCTTTTTTTCCTTCGTAGTTGTCTATGATCAATTTGTAAGCGTCGTCTTTGTCGCGAACCATACGAACAAAATGGCCAAAAAGAGTATTAGACACTTCTGTACTGTCCAACTTGCCATCATAATAATCTTTCATCATTGCTTCGCTGATCTTGAGACCAACTGTCATAGAGTAGCCTAGGTTAAGCGGTGTGAGTATATCTTCCGCTCGACTAACCATAGCATACTGCGAAACGATCAAACGATCAGGGAATTTCTCATTCCACCAGCGACGGACTAGATCAACAGCCTTGTGGCCATACCAGCCGAATGTCGGATCTAACCCCTCCGCTACAGCACGATTGAAAACGTCCTTCTGTTCGTCGAGTGAGAACTTGTAGCCCGTAAGGTCAGATAACGCACCCATGGAAGCAAACACCGTACAACTATAAGCGTTGACCTTGTTTTGGTTGTACTCTATCTTAGTGTCATAGTATGTCAGCCTAGCTTTCGGAATCTTAACTGCCGTCGCGCCAAACTGCCAATCCAAGTCGCCAACGCCATCTATAGCCCCAAAGTAGGGGTTTTTTGTTGGTACTTCTTCACCGTCAAATGATTTTTTCATAATAAATAAAAGTTAAGTTAATCCAAGTGTGTCAACTCGCGCAAATTCAACTCTAAAATTGGGCGTTGTGCTGCTAAGTTGAGCTGTAACAGAAAATGTTTTGTCTGCTGAACTATCCTCTATCGCTGTGCCTGTAGCCATGTGTAGTTGAGAATTTTTGTTTGCGGTGGAAGCCTGATTGACTAACTCCGCAATAATCCGCCCACGTTGGGCATTAGTAGCGCCGTTCCCCAATAAAACAAAATCAATGTACCCACCGTAATCTTGTGTTTCGGTAGAATATACCAAGGTAGCCACCGTTGTTGCCCCATATTTAAGGCGCAAAGTTAAAGTGCCCGAACCGCCACCGTCATTGACCAAATCGCAAAATATCCTAGCGATTACACCGTGATTTGTTCCTAATGTACCACCTTTGACGGTTAGGCTAATCAACGTCGTTTCGGATGTCGTATTAAGATCAATATCCGATGTGTCTAACGCTATTAGCACACTATTTTTTGTGAATTTTTGTCCTGTTTCTTCGTCGTCATCGCCTACCATAATGCCATAATTAACAGCCCCACTAAGCGTTTTAGCTTGGCCAGCGGCCGACCCAATAATTATGTCGCCTTTTTGTCCATAGCCATTCGGGTTTTGCAAAATCCAATCAGAGCCATCAAAAACTAAAATGTAAGAACCACCTGCACGCATGTCATTTTCTTCTATTGGTTGACCGTCGAGTTTTAAAATTGCTATGTCTGATGTGGCATTGACATTGAGTGTTGACCCACCTGCTGGGCTGTCATGATTAGCTGTAATTTTAACGCAAAATCCATCAGTGATGTCTCCACCACCAATTTGGCTGTCGATGGCTACATCATAAGCACCCGCTGAACCAGTTGTATCGTTGTAATCACCAGCATTGCGTATTACGTCTTTTCTGAAATTTACAAAATCAGTTGCTAAAATTTCGTCACCAGCTGATACTAAAGGGTAGTCTATCATTGCTTTTTATCAACTAAATAATTAAGAATGTGCTTGCTTCCGATTATGGTGTAGGGGCTTCTTTCAAAGAACCACACCAAAAAATCTTGATTGTCAAATTCCTTTAAATTAGCAATTAATTTTTCAGATTGAAAACTGTATCTAATGGGGGCTTGTATTGAAGGTGTTTGTTTTGCCATTGAAAAGATGTTAAGCGTCTGTCATTGCTATTTGAGATTGAACATTTAGTGTTTCGACGTTGGATTTTGTGACTGTATCAGTGAAGCGATTAAACAAGATGCCAGTGTCGGCTGACCCTGTACCGTCAATCACATTTCCAAATTCCTCAAACGTACCGTCAACCTCGGTCGCCGTAAAAAATGTTTCAATGTATGCTGTTTGGTTTAAAAAAGAACCGCTAGACAAAGCCTTTCGGTAGACCTCGTTGCCAAGCGTTGTGTCGGTGACTGCTGCCGCCGTAGGGTCGTCACCTAAAGCAGTATGGCTAATATTGCCGGAATATGTGTTGTCATTAGCCAACAGCCGCGCAAAAACATTGCGGCCGGCATTCGTAGTTAGGTTTTCAATAACAATTTCTTGTGTTTTGAAAAACTTGTTAAGTTGATTCTGCCAGTATGAATATTCTAGCCAATTTTGGTGTAATGCTTCTTCACCGATCAAACCAGCTCGTTTTGATATACAAGCCTCAATTTGTGCAACTATTTTTTGCGCTTTCTCGCTCACTACTTTTGCCAGCGTAAAAATGTGCGTTCCTGCAAAATAAACTTTGGCTTTTTTCTGCTTTTGGACCGGCTGCGCAATTTCTCGATTATACATAGACGAACATCATTAGTTTGATGCTCGTCTTGCGAGTCGAATTGATATACTCACATATTAATCAAGCAACACACCAAAAGTCAAATTAGCCGTAACTCGCTAAATTGTACCTAGTTGGCACTGGTTGACCGGTCGATGGCTCATACTGCCAATCGTCTGTAAATTCATAAACATTATTTGTGTCGCTAAACTCTACAATATCCGCATCACTGGCTAGGTTTGTTGGTGTTGTAGAGTTAGAATCACTGAATTCTACAATTTCATCTGCTACTTGATACACCTCAACAATGTCATCTGTTGCGCCTTCAATACCGTCATCTTGTGCTAATAATTTTTGGTAAAATTCGATTACTCCAAATAAGGTCGTGCCGAATTCTACATTATACTCAAAAAAGTCTTTGTAGAATCCATGTCTTTGTTTGGCGGATATTTTTTGAATCACAAAATCACCGGAAATATTGCGGTTAGTGTCAACAACATTCAGCACATCACCAACCTTAAATCCGTTATAATTTGTTTGAAGCGAGCCACTAATTACAGGATTTGCAAATTCATTAACCTTAGCTTGTGCCAAAGAAAGGGCTGTTGTGGTGTCTGTTATATTCCGATCAGTTACCTTGTCCAAATCGAAAACGCCGTCGCCAATTCCTAGCGCTTTAAGCGCGTTTGCGCTTGCTGAATCCGTATACTGAAATCTAATTTGTACTCTTTCTTTGTACACAAAAAGCAAAAAATCGTTTTGTGTAAGGGTGGTTGTTTGCAAACTAGCCCTAACTGATTTTTCGTTAGAGTTAGCAACATAATCGAAATCCGCTTCATCATCTAGTCCTTCAACTCCAACATCAACCGCCGTGGCAAATTTTGAAAAAGTGTCACCGTTTGTTTGGCTTGGTACTGCTTCAACGGTGAACTGATTAGCATTAACGACCGTAACTTGCCGTACTGCATCATCTCTGGTTCTATTAACAATGTAGTCACCTGTAGCCAAGCCATGCCCTGTCGCGTTAACCGTTGTGGTGTTCGTGCTGGCCTCCATCGTATCTGTAGATGAATTATTGTCTAAAAAGATCGTTAATTCGGCAAATTTGTTTTTTAGTAGCCATTCTCTAGCGTGATCGTCACCGCGAACAACCTGCTTGTAAAAGGAGGTACTTTGTCTTTCGCCACCTTCAATAATTATCCTGTTCCCCACTTGTGACGCGTCAACTTCTGTCACTAAATTGTTAAAATTTTCGCTATTTTCGGTGATCGAATAAAAACAAGACTGAATAGTCCGATCAACAAAATGCACATCACGCTCAAAATCAATATACCACGTGAATTCTAAGGCTTTAGCTAATTGCTGCATGAGTTGGGTAGGCTTTATTTGTGGTGCGCGAAAATCGGCAAACTCCAAAGTCGGATTCACGTTGTGAAGCGTAAAACTGTTTTGGGCGTTAATCCTTAAGCCGTTAAACAAAACCGCACCATTATTAATCGTGATAATTCGTATTTGTGCATAATCGACCGCCTCCCAATTAGGTGTTCCGGTGATACTAGCAGTGTCCAAGTCGGCTTTGACATACTGCCAATCTGTATTTAGTGGGTCAAAATCAAAACTTACAAGAGCATAATTGCTATTGTCGCTACCTACCCTTACAGATATTGAAGTAACACTGGTTAAGTCTGCGCTTTTAAGCCAAAGCATTACAAACCCTTTAGTGGGTGTACCGCTAAGCGTACCGACTAACTGGCCGACATTTTTTGTTGTTGGTGAACTTTCCCATGTTGCCGTTCCCATTCCCGACCAGCTCAAACTAGCCGAACTTGTGCCCTCTATATACTCGGCCGTGTCTACTGTCGGATTATTACCGTTGCCGCCTTCCGAAAATTCGGCTTGTATTGCCGTATTGTCTACATAACTCAAATCGTCCAAGGTGGCGTTATAATTGACCGCGCCATTGACAAAACTATTAATGATGTACCTTGCGTCTACATTAGCCCATGAATCAGCAACTAGCTTTTTGTCAAAAATCTTTTCGTAGCCCACAACCGTAATGTCGTTAACTACATTTTCTAAAGAGTAAAGCGCCGAATCAGTAACACGCGAAATTAAGCCGCCAAAGATTAGTTCACCCATCAAGTCATTTTCACTCAAGCTAACATCCGGCGTTTCGGTAAGCTCAACAGTTAAAGTTTCCTCGTCAAAATTATCAACAACTGCTTTTTCCATGTCGTTATTCCCTATGCTAAGCCAAATTACTTGGCCTGCCCGAAACACGTTGTAATTTGTCTGAAAACTCGGCTTAAGCACAATAGTTGTGCCGCTGTGACTATCGACTACAGCCGAATGATAAATTTTAACGTCTTGATTTTCAGTAGGCTTAGTCCCCTTAAAAATCTCAAATCTAGCGCTATTACTGCGGCGTTGAATGGCTGTATTAATATTAAGGCTATTCATGCTCACATCTCCCGATCTGTCAATGTCGTTAATGTAATATGAGAGCATGTTGAATAATTAAACTATCGCGCCGTGTAATTTAAGGTTACGAATAACCTGATCAGCCATAGTAACTGCCGCATCTTCAGAAAGGAATTGGCCGGTAATGTTGATTACTATGTTGCTTTTGCCACCAATTTGATCGTTAGGTATAATGTAGCCACTTCTTTGCGGGGTAAAATACTCAACTCCTCTTTCATTAACAATCGACGTTTCACCAGCTCGAATAAAGCCGCCTGTTGCATTTTTTTTGAAAGAACCACTAACACCGCCACCGCTAATCTTGACATTACTGATCTTTGCAGTGCCTCCAATGCCCAAAAGCTCTTTAGCTTTGTCAATTGCTTTTTGTACGCCCTCGACAAACTTTTTAACGAAGCCAAGGATTCCGTCAACGGCATCACTAACTATTGTTTTAATGTTTTGCCAAATATCGCTCACTGTATCTTTAACGGCTTCCCAAGCTCCTGTCCAATCAGCTTGTAAAAGTTTGACAAAAACCTGAATTGCGCCGATTATTACTTCCAATGTAGTTGATAGAACTATTTTAATTGCTACCCATATAAACTCAAAAGTGTTTTTGATTGACAAAAGAACCGACCCAACGACAAACTCAATAACTATCATGGCCGACTTAACCACCCCTGCAATAACGTCAAAATCACCGCCAAACGCATCTCTTAATTCTGCTAAATTAGCTTTAATTATATCTACAAAAAAATAGAAGCTATTTTTAAGCGAATCAAAAATGGACACTAAAAAATCTTTGATGAAACCAAAATTATTTTTAAAAGTTAAATATAAACTAGTAATCGCTGCTCCTACTACTAACATTGGGGTTGAAAGCGTTGAAATAGCCGCATGGATTGCGGCAATACCAGATAAAATAGCCGGAATAAACCCAATGAAAAGCAGCATAGGGCCAGCGATTGCTGCAAAAGCAGTGCCGATCAATAATATTGTGCCTGCTAATTGGGCTAATTTAGGGTTTTCATCGACAAAAGCTTTAATTTTGTCAGTGATTTCAATAATTGCATTAGCTACCCGCTTAAGAACTGGGCCCATTGATTCACCGATTGCCGCGGCCGAAAGGCTAACATTATCTTTAAGTGTCGCCCAAATACCAAGCAATGTTTTACTTTGTTCCTCCATGCCTCCCGCAAACTTGGTGTTCCCAATATCCATCAAATATTTTTCTATTTCTGCGGAGTTTTTACCAACCGTCGTTGTTACCCCCTGAAAAGTAAATGACACTTTGTCGCCTTCTTGTTTGGCTTTAATCCCAAATTCTTTTAGACGCTCAAACTCACCTGTAGAGGCATCCGCAACTGCTTCAATCATCTGGTTTAAGCTTTTGCCCATTGCCGATGCTGTATTGCCATAACTAGTTAAAGCTGCCTCACTGGGGTCTAGCCCTAAGTTCTTCAACTTGATAAAACCGTCCATAACTTCCGCCATCTCAAACGGCGTTTTTTTGGCAAAATCTGATATTGTATCAAAAGCTTTTAGCCCTGCTGCTGTGTCGCCACCAAAAGCGGTCTTCAAGGAGACTTTCATTTTTTCAATTTCTGCCCCCTTACTAGCCAAAAATGTAATAGCGCCAACTCCGGTTGCGGCTGCTGCCGTTAGTCCAGTTCCAACTTTTTTCGCGGCATCAGAAACTTCGGTAAAACTTTTCTTTGTAGCTCGATTAGCTTGAACAATGGCATCTGATGCTTTTTCTGTTTGAGTGCTCACCTTTTTAACTTCATCCTGAATTTTTTTAAATTCGGCACTAGCTTTGTCGATCGCCTCAATAATTATTTTTAAGTTTTCATCTGCCATACTTGTTGCTTAGATTTTTATTTTTGTTGTTGGCTTTGTCGGCTTCCTTACGCTGTTTTTCAGAAATTGCGTTCATTACAATCTTGAAACTCTCAATTCTCTTGTAGTCCATATTGTGCCAGTCTAGGCCAAACTTTTCGCTCATCTGGTAATCAAAGATTTCGTTATAGCCCTCGTGTTCAACCTGACTGCCATGAATTATGATTCTTCGGATTGATTCAATTTTTTTTTATCCAAAAAATACAAATCTGTAATTATTGGCGCTATTTTACCCAATCCAGAAAACGTCAATTGATCAATAAGCGCAATATCAAAGGGTATTTGTTCACCTTTATCATCGAGTAAATCCCAATTGACTAGTCCGGCTTTAAGTGTTTCGATGATTGCGTTTGTTGAAGTTTGCGCGTCTGGCTTCTCCATGTTTTGAAAAACGTGAGCAATTGCCTTGTAGGGAATCTCTTTTTTGAGTTCTAGCCATTGATTTTCGTCAAGGTCAATTTTTACTGTGTTGTTGGTCGCAAATAGCATAATGTTATTTAACAAATATTGATTAAACGTAACTAGCCGTGGTATTCACCAAAACTGCGGCCATGAAATAGTCAGTGTCACTGTTGTCATAAAGCGTAAAATTGATCTCCTGATCAAGTAGAGCATCTTCTCCAATTGATGGGTTGAAGTTGTCAAATTGCGCATTTGGAGCGCGTAAATCTAGCATGTAGGTAATTATTGCATTAGTACCAATAGGTATAACATCGCCTTTGTGTGTGACCTGTAAGGCTTGCTGATCGTTTGACCTTAGTTTTGACAACAAAGTCATGTCTGTATATACGCGGTTGATACGGCCTGACCCTTCAAGTCCTTTAAGAAAATTTTTGTTAGGGAAGCGATTTTCAAAATTGAATCCGTTGGCTGCATGTCTTGGCTCAATCTCATTCATTAGTCTTAGCTCAAAATCTTCAATGTCATCTGCCGAAGAAATTACGGCTTCACTTATAGTAGCACCAAGCGCCGCACGCGAGCCGCCAATCCACGAAAATTCACGATCAATAGTATATGTTGGGGTTTGTGGTGCAAGCATAACTAAGTCACCAGTTTGCAGCGCCACACTTAAACTTGGAATCGTTAAGGTTGTAGCCGAATCTACAGAAGACAATACAATTGTTTGATCTGCCGCACCTCCAATATCCAAAAAGCCTGAACCTTGTCTATATACCTTGATTTGATCACGTGTAATGCCAGCGGCATACAATCCTAATGTTTGATCTACTGTGAAGGTCACTGGTGAACCGCTAGTGTTGACTGCTTCTTGAACTACTGCGTGCTTGAATTCTGCGCGTGCTGTAAAGGTGATTTCCGCGACAATGATGTTGTCCTGTTGTTTAAAGGTAAACTCGTTGAATCTAACGCCAGTGTAGCGGTAAGCCTCGTTTTTGTAGCCGATCTCCATTGTGAAAGTCGGCAAACTGTTTTTTGGCTGCGTAAAAGCATGACCGTAAACGCCATCTTCTGTTTGTTGAATAGTTGCCGTTTTTGCAACCAGTGAATCATCCTCGATCGTTTCGCCAGCGTCAAAAGTTCCTGTGACGCTACTTAAAATTAAGATGTCTAATTCTGGTGCATGGTAAGCTACTGTTCCAGTAGCGCCTGACGTTTGCCCCTCTACCGCTGCGCCAACATCCATTTGCCCCGAAGCCGATCCAAGGAGCAAGTAATGACCTGATGATGCACCGCCAAAAATACCAGCTAAAAACCAGCCTATAGTTTGCGGTTCAGCTAATAATGTAACTGTGCCAGTAGGCGCTGGTATAGCCGTTGGAATTGGTCGCAAGTTTTTAACCCTGTTCGATTGAACAGGCATTGCCGGCGTTGGCTGGTATTCCACCACGCTTTCAAAGTTCAAGAACGGAATAAACTGATTAGGTACGCCAACTAGTACATTCTCGGTACTTTCTGGGCGCAAAGCCATATAGCTTAATCTAGAATAATTGGAGTTAGACATTTTTGTTTTTGTTATTGACTATTATTATTTTGCGAGTTTTTTGTTTTTTTATCAACTTTTGTTTTTGTCTTAAGCGGTACTACAACTTCCACAAGACCACGATCTTTCAGTCTGTGAGCCAAATCCGTGCCTAGTTCAACCACCATGTTAGGCCGCATTTTGTGAAAGTTTGGCATTTTGAATTCTTGCAATACCTTGACTTGTGTTTTTTGCATTTTATTAAATTAAATTGTATTAACGCGACGTTTAAGGTCTGTTGATGCTTGAATGCTTAAAGTGGCATAAGCATAACGGAATTTACCGTTCTGAATAACGCTGTAATCAATCACACCATTATTTATGTATAAAAATTTGCTGCCGCGGATGTTTTGTTGTGCTCTAAGCACTCCCAATACTGAATCAAGCCGCAATTGGTCGTTATCATTAACCCCCTCCATTAGTTCGATTAGGTCGGCCTGATGTTCTATTACGGTGTCAACTCCACCTTCTTCTACATAATTCATAATATCCACGACTACTTTGATTTTGGCTGAATATTCGTAAATGTCGCTTGCTGTTGTTTTAGCGTTAACGCGCGTCTGAACAGGTATAACCATTAATGCCGGTAAATTGCTTTTGGGCACTGTTCCATCGACGACTTCACCGATGTAGTAAGTCTTGATGCGGTCGCCCATCTGGGTGGCCAATAAGCCCAAAATCTCGTTTAAAAATTCGTTCATTATTTAAGGTTTTTAAGAATAAAATTTTCAAAATTGCGAGTAACTATATTAACGACTTCTTGGCTAATCTTAAGCATTGGCCGCGTTTTTTGGTTGTATTTGAAATATTTGACCTTGTTGCTAATTTCGAGCCGCGTTTTTGTCACTGTTTTTTTGAATCCTGATTTAAGCCGACCAGTCCACACTAACTTTTTACCTGTCTCTATGGGTGTATTACCGTAATAACCCCACCCCATAGCCCTAGCCCGTAACGTGGTGGCTGCTAACTTTTTCCAGTTTTCGTCAATTGCTCTGCCTTGTGTCTCAAAAACCTTTTCACTAAACAAAATGAGTAAATCCGAACCGCTTTTTTCGAGCGGTTCGCTCATTTGCTTGGTTGTTTGAACCAAGTTTTCGAGCTTCAATTGCAGGTTCCTGCCGTCAACTGACATTCTTAGCATTAGTACTTAGAGTTACGTGTAAATTTTGCCGCTGTAGGGTCGTATCTATCCACATCGCTTGTGTTGTTCGGATAGCTGGCGACTTCGGTTAAGCCGGTAAGCGGTAGCTCTTCGCCGGTGGAATCGTCAATCAAAATAGCTTTACGCTTCATTACGTCATCTAGAATTTTTATTTGATGGTTGTATTTTTTTTGCCACCCTTTGTCTGAATTTTCGGTTTCCTCGCCGTATTCGCTCATATAGAGAATAGCGGCCGCTATTTGCAGCGAACAATAAGCTATTAGCGACGGTGTAGACGTAAGCGGCAACTGATATACTTTGCCGATCTTGGCGTTGATTATGCTGTCTGCCTGTCCAATTGCAGCATTAATTGTTGTTGCGCTTATTTTGTTTCCGTCGTTGAAGCCAGTAATTAACCTAACTTGTGTTTCGTCCGTATAATTAGCCATAATTAATAAATAATTAAATGTTATCAAAAAAGTTAATGGCGTTAAGCCGCGAATATAATTCTGCCGTGAACTCTACCACACCAGTTTCATTAAAATGCGTACCGTCTGCCGTGATTGTCTCTAGCATGTCATCGAGTTCACCGGTAGAGACGCGAGTTTGTCCAGTAAAGTCGTCCAAATTCAAATAATAGTGTCTGCTAGCATCTCTGTTGGCAATTTCAGCTTCCACTAAATCGTTGTAAGCTCTTCGATTTGCCGCTTGGGTATCGTTCAAATTGCTAGATGGCATTATTCCAAGCACACAAATTTGAGTTTCTGGGAAAAACTGCAAATAATCTAAAATTGCGCATAGATTAGAGAAAACTGTTTCTTTTGGAATCGAAGCCGATAAATCATTTACGCCGCTTTCTAAAATAATTCGTTTTGGTCGTTCCAAATTCAGATCACGAAGCAAGCGCCTAGATATATCTGATGACGTGTTAGAGTTAACACCAGTGTTTTGGTAAGCCTGAACGCCTGCTAAGCTCATCAACTGGTATGGGTAAGACAAGCTTCGTTTTTCTGTGTCCACAACACGCGAAAACGCCCCATATACAGCATAAGAAGCCATGATTGCGTTGCTCGATCCGTCTGCATAAGCACCGCTGGTCTTACTGTTCCCTGTCAGCTTAAAATCAACAGGGCTTTTAGTGTACGGCTTAATCGCTATCGTTTTTTGATCATTAAGCGTTTGTGATTTCCAATCAAAATCAACACTTACAGGCGCGTCATTGTCTCGAAGTTCTCGCAATTCTGCTCGTGACACACTATTTGTGGTAAAGAGTGGCTGGCATGGCGCGGCTGACGCTTCGATGCGAGCCACAATAAGTGTTCCCTCTAAAACACTTACAGGATTAACGCTAATTCTGTTGTGGCCTTCTTGGATTTTGCCAGCTAAATTTTCTGTCTCGTTAAGTTTGGTGTATGGCCACGTGCCTGTTGTTTCGCCCTCTTCTCTCCACCAAAATTCAAAATACAAGCCTGTTAAATTCTCTTTAGAGTTTACGTAAAATTCAAGTTCGCTAATTGTGCAGTTTTGAATAATTTGATTTGCCTTGTTTCTAAGCGCCGATCTTAAAATTAAATCGCCTGCGCCACTTATTCCGTAAGCATTACCTGTGTCGCTTGGTTGGTCTTCGTAAGAGGCCACCGGAATAGCTGGGTTGTCTAGCCCCCACCGCAAATTTTTCAGCAAATAGCCTGTTTTCATTAATAGGGGGTTATGTAGTCACCGTATAGCTGCCGCCGTATTTTGTCGGGCATTTTTCCTGCGGCTAAAATTATTTTTTGTGCATATCCATTAAATCTCTCTACTCCGCCGCCTGCACTAGGTCGTCCAAGAATGCCGATTGCCGTGTTTATTGCCTTAGCAACATAGCTTGAAGATTCTGCGATAACATGATTGTTAACACGCAAAACACATGTTCCAGCAATACCATCAAACTCAAATTCAATAATTTTGGGTGCTATGTTAGGCGTACCACCTAAGTTGTTAACGGATGAAGACGCAAAGGCATATTGATTAGTGCCAGTTCTGTTTGAATAAAGAGCTAAAACTCCGCTACTTCCTAGAGTATTACGCGAGTAGAACAAGTCTTGATTCGCTGCGATACTGGCTGGCTTAACAACAAAGATGAAAGTGTAGTAATTAGAATTAACATTCATCGTGGGGCATTCAAATCTGTTTTGAGTTGCCAAAGTGTTATCTATCGTTGGGCGGCCGTTAAAGTTTATGTCGTTAAGGTTTATTTTTGGCGGCACAATACCGTTGACTATTGCGCTTAAATGGTTGCCGTTACCTGATAAGTCTGTCATCGCTATAATGTCGTCTGTCGCCGTTGGCGTTACACCATCTGCACGTAAAATCACACCGTCGCCCAAAGTAATGTAGTCCAACTCTGATTCATACCAACCAAAAACATCGCTCCAATTTTTCGGCGTAAAAATCTTATTGGATTTGACTATAGATATAGTTTGTATTTTTTTTGGTGGTAGTAAAAGCATAATTTAAGCTAAGTAATTAATTCCATAATCGCGAGCGAACCGACGACCTACCTTGTGCATATTTTCGGCGGATAATGGCTCAACATACATGATGCCCTCCGCCCAATCTCCCCCGAAAGAAACACTCCCACCCAAAGCATCTGGCCTCTTCAAAAATGCAGTAGCACCGGCAATATTTTTAGCGCTGTATGGTCCTGTGCCAAGTAATATGCCATCTTCATAAAATCGTGATTCGCCAGCGACGGAATCGAAAACAAAAGCAACCACATGCACGTTAGTATCCGGTGGAGCATCCCCAAAATCCGTTCTGGTTGTGCCATCTGACCACGCATAGCGCGATGATGTTGTATGGTAATTATAAATCGCAAATCTCGGAGTTTGAGAATCAAATAATGATCTTGTGCCTGCTGTTGCCCTTTTCATTACCATCATCAATGTGTAGCCGCCGTCTTCGGTATGATTAAAATTATCAATGTCGTAACCTTGGCTTACAGATGCGTTATTGTTGATAGTGGGCCGATTATTGAAGGTGGCGTTAACAGGGGTGTATACTGGGCTGCCATCTATGCCAGTTAGCTGTATATTGTTTGGTCCTTTGTCTACTAAATTTGTAATAATATTTGACAAGTCAAATTCGGCACTGTCTGCGCCAAACCAAAAGCCCACGCGACCAGCTTTAAGGGCTTCGTGAACTTTTTTTGATCCTAAAAACTGCACTGCCTTTTTATCTGTGGGAATTCGCAAAAAAGACATTTTTCATGGTGGTTAGTAGTAGAAAATACTAACCGCGTATGTCGTGCTATTAGCTGCTGCGACTATAGAGATTTCTTTATCTGTAGATAAAACTAACGACGATTCTGGAAAAATGACAGCGCCCTTGTCTGCTTCTGCGTCTTCGTGTTCGCCTATAATAGTCGCAATAAGTTTTTCAGTGTCACCGACGTTTTGGATTAATACATCGCGTTTAACGCCCTCTTCGGCCATTATCCTAACTGGGCCGTTAGCAACTGTGCCATGCTGAATATTGTGCTGATTTGTCAATATTTCCCTACTCGGTGTTATCACGTCGTAAAAAAACGTAATTGTACCGCTTGCTTTAGCTGTTTTGCCGTGGAAAATTCCGCGTTCATGATCAACCCAATAATCGCCATCTTCCATGCTGTCAAAAGCTGTACCAAAAGCAACTTCATTAGTAAAAGTTTCGTTATCATCAAAATTGACGCTGGAATTACCCTTTCCGCCAACAGCACTACCGTCATTACTGGCAATTGGGAATTTTCGGAATCTATGCGAAACTTCCACGCTTATAGCCGGCTCAAAATCTGCCGTCTCTGGTCCAACTCGTAAAGCTGATAATCCTTCATTGTCTGTTTGTCGTGGCGCGACTGCCTGCCGGTATTGTGTCATTTTTGAAAAAAGTTATTAATTATTCGCAATAGCCGCTGGTTCTAAAAAACCTAACGGCTGGATTGTTATTGTCTAGTATATCACCTTTTTTGTACTTTTGGCCGTCGTATCTAACATTGCGATTCATGACATAGCTATGCTTTGGTGCAGCATCAGCATCAACTTTCGTTGGCGCTGCCGGCTTGTCTTCATTTTCTTCCGTTTCATTAATAATCTCCGCTGCTGACTTTGTGTCTTTTTCTTCGCTTGCCTCGTCCTTTTCTTCTTCTTCACTTTCTTTAGCGTCTTCACTTTCCGTTGCCTCTGGGTTCTCTTCTTTTTCTGACACTGCGGCAATAATTAATTCTCTAAGCTTTACTTTTGATTGGCCAACTTTAAGGCTTATGCCAAGCTGTTCTGCTATTGTTTGTAGTTCTTTATAGCTTTTTGATTCTAATTCTGCCAAAATTTCTGGTTGCATATGTTTTTATTAGATTTTTGTAAAGCGTCTAAAGCTTTATTCAGCGGGTAATCAAGTATTACCCGCTCCGTAAAACCTTAGCGTGGTAACTCGCCAACTTTCCAAGATTTAAGATTCACTGCGTCGCCTGCATCAGCACCGTTTAACACAAACAAGAATGGTACTAGTACATCGCCAGCGTCAAAAGTGAATGTATCGCTAGTCAAAACTTGGGTATCATCTACATAGTAGCGACAAGTTCCATCTGTTAGTACTTCTACTTTCAGTGTGACCGTTTCGCCGTCCGCAACATCTTCTGTAGTATCTGTAGTTGTAGTAGCCGCATTGTTCAAAATCGTCTCCAAATTTACCGTTCCAGCTTGAACATTAAGGGCTGCCATGTCAGTGTAATCGTCTAAATTAGCCGTATAAGCTGCCGCTTTTCGGAATCCAACTGCACACTCTGATAGTCCAGAAACATCTCCAATGCTAAGTTCTGCCTCAAAGTAAAACTTATCTGCACCAACGGTAAACGCTGCCTTACTTCGGTCTGTGATGCCCTGTGTTATCTCTACACCGTCGCCACTCGTTTGGTCCATGCCTACATTCAAACCAAGGCCACTTGTATTGAAAACAGGCGCAAGAATAGTTTGCGTCCCCTTGATATGGTACTCAAAAATATTTTCTTCGGTCTTCATTAAATTAACGTCGCCGGTTGTGCCAGTTGGGTTGCCATAACCTTCTGGTGCGGCGGCAAAAAATGGCGCGGCCTCAAACAGCTCGATAGTTGAGCGTTTATCGCCGGTACGCACAAAATCTTTTGCGTAAAGTCTTTGTTGTCGGAATCTATATTGATCACTCATTGTTTTTGAAATTAAAGAGAAAAGGCTAGTTTACAGGCACTAGCCCAAGCCGTAAAATTACAAGTTAGGTGTTTCCACGCAATCTTTAAGCAGGAAGCCAGCGTTAGTATCAACAATAAAATCTTGGTATGCTGCTTCAATTTCTATTTCTTTCGCTTTGCGTTCTTCATGTAATACCGTGCGCAAATAATTACCTTTCAATCTAAAGCTATACCCAAACGAAGGAGCGAATAAAGACGGATTGTCAGGCGCATAAAACAACACAATGTCATTGCCCCAAACATCCGAAAATGTGCTTGTCTGTCCCTGTTTTGTTCCAACTTCTAAAGCTTCCCCAACCATTACACTTTTTAACCTAAAATGTGTCTTTAGTAGCTCTAAAACTGCCTCTTCGCCAACAGTTTTAAGGCCATTGTACTGGTTAACAACCCAAGGGTGGCGTTTAAGGACTTGCAACACATTATAACCAATCATCAAGCGATTTGGACGGCGGCCAATTCTCGCTCTAACTGTACTAATACCATCTTGAATAACTACTTCTGGTTGAGACGTTGACAACTCATGGAATTGATCTGCGCCGGCTAAAGTCTCATTTAGTGTCATGACATTTGTGTTCGTCACTTGCTCGGCAATTAATAGCTCACGCTTTAGTAGCATTGCTTCGTATAGAGCCATTGCCGCGTCCTCCATTGGCTTAAATGGCTTATCAACTTGATCTATTAGGCGGTTAGGTAGTCTTACAGACAAATCATGGTACACAATTTGATATTTTTTATCGCGTGTATACTCAAATTTCATTCTGTGTTCGCTTTCGTCGTATAGCGAGCGTTCAGTTTTCCACGATCTCATGTGATCAGAACTAATAGCTCCTAGTTCTCCAAACTCACTGTCAACGATTACTTCAGGAAAAAACATGTTTTGGATGTATTGCTCGTTTTTGTGAGCCAACAATATATTATTCACCGCGGGCAAAGTTTTTGAGTTCGGGCCTAATCTTGGGAATCCCATTTTTTGTTTTTGTTAAAAATTAAATTAAGTTGTTTCTAAATAACCACCAATCACTTTCACAGGGATTTCGTCGTTACTTACCCCACCGCGAAGCGCTTGGCAACCGTAATAATTGCCATCTGTGGCAACAACCCACTTACCGCCTGACGTTGGCATCAGAAAGTCACCAGCGGCTACCGTGCCGCCTAGTTTGGCGTAAGTAGTGCCACCGATTACCATAGAACCATTTAATGGCGTAGTTGAGCCATCGCCATCATCTAGTAGCACAAAGCTTGGCTTAGTGCCGTCTGTTGCTTCGTTCACTACATCATCATCAGTTGCGTCAAATTTGACTGCATAATAAGATTTATCACTTAAATCTGTGTCAATAACAACTGTTAATGTTTCCGGTTTTCCAACTGTAGAAGCTGACATTTTTTGTTTTTGTTAAAAATTAATAAATATTTTGGCCCTGATCTTCAAGCCGCTGATAAATTTCAGACAAACATTCTTTAAGCGATTTGCCCGATGAAGCGCTTAGCTGTTCAGCCTCTTTTTTAACCGCATCGTGGTCTATTTTGTCGCCTGAGCCACTCGGTACACTTGAAGGTGTAACATTCGCGCCCCTAGCACCAAGTTCAACTTGCTGGATTTTGCCCATTAGCCCCACAAAAGCTTCCCTCTGCGCTGCGTTCAGCGTAGACAAGAATGACTTAAGTTCTTGAGTGTTCTCTGAATTATTGACAAAACCAGTGTTGACAATTTCGCTAAGCAACACTTTGTTCATTGTTTCTTGAAGTTCGCGTTCTTGTTTTTCCGCTAGCAATTCTGCTAACTGCGATTCTTGAGTTTTAACCCTTTCTGATAACTCTTGGTTTTGTTCAGAAAGCGTCATTTTTTCGCGTTTTTCTTCTTCCATTTTTTCTTTTTTCTTCATTTCTAACTCTTTTTTGCGTGCTTCCATTTTCTTCTTGATCGCTTCCATTTTCTTCTTAAGGTCTTTCATTACTTCGTCGTCTTCCATGCTGTCTTCTGCTTTTACAAGCATTGCTTCAAGCAACTGGAATTCTGAATCTGACACGTTTTCTTTAGCCGCCAAGCTATCAATAGCTTGTGAAAGTAACTGAAACTCCATAGTGGTGTTTGTTAAATAATTTGTTAAATTTTCTGAACACATCAAAGCCGCCTGTCCTTTTAGGGCTGGCGTATTTGTTAAGGCTAAGCCAATAACAACATTGTCAATTAGCTCACCGCTTTTGTGGTGTGGATACTTAAAACAGAACTCAATAGAAACAAACTTATAAAGCTTGTCTTCAATGTTTTCGCGGCCTAATTTTGTCCATTCTACTTTGGCCATCAAACTATTACCTTCCACATAAATGTCAGTAATCCAGCCAGCGGCCGCACTGCTAGAATGATTGAAGTTAACCGCAAGTTCTGTGCCGTATGTGTTAGATTTGAAATTCTCGACCATCTGGTCAAGCATAGCCTTGGTAACTTTCAAATCTCGGTCACGCAAAAAACCCACACGCAAAATTTCTACATCTTTCTCGGAATTGACCTCCGAAAGGTAGTAATAATCTGCCTGTGGTTTTTTTATTGCTCGATTAGACATAAAACTAAAATCTTATGTCCGTCGAGCAGATCTATTGCTGAATATTTAAATATTACCCACGCACGACTAAAAATGTCAAATTCTATTTATATTTCTGCAACGTCGGCATTTGATTTCCACGATAGCATTTCCCATTAAATTGCTATGCTTAGCCAACATTGCATCACATACTTTGCCGTTAACAATGTGCTTACACCGCATGTCAACCATTATTGGATTCAATACGGCGCTGGATTTCTTCTTGGACTGCTGCATTTGATTTGTTTATTGGTTTTTTTAGTTGCTTGAAATTGTTGATCAGCGGTTTGCCATCAACTAAGTCTAAGTTATCCGTTATGGTTTTTGGATACCCAACACTTGCCGGTAATTGCGACCCTGCGAAAATGGGAATGTTCACACCGCGACAATGATAATGAACACCACCTAGCTGGGCTAATGGGTCGGATGCTTTAAGCACTCTACCATCGATGGAAAGACAAAAATTACAAGTTCTGCCATCAAGAATTTCGCTGCGCTGATAACCTATTATATTTTGACTAAATAATTTGAAAACTGCTTCACGTCCTTTGTTTAGATATTCACTAGTTTTGCCGTCACTAATATTCGCGGCCATAGTACTAGCTTTTTTGGCTAGCCTATTTTTTAGTTCACTGCGGAAAGCTACAGAACTAACCCCGCCAACTGCAATAATATCTCGCGTAAAACTTCGGGTTGTGGCTTCGAGTTCTCCGGCATAAATTTCAGTAATTTCGTTGGCATCATAATTAATTAGTTGTGTCGTTTGTTTTGAGTTTGCCGGAATTTCAGTTTTGACATCTTGCGCACCTGACATTTTACCGGCTTCAAACGTGGCCTTAATCCAGTCTTTCACAACGGTTTTAACCTTGCCGCGCAATAAGAACGCCACACCAAGCAACCATGCCCAATTTAATTGTTGTTGAGCGCTGTCTGCCTGCGCTATAATTCGGTCAATCTCCGCTGCGGTAAGATCTACGAGCTGATCAGAAATTTCTTGTTGCTTCGCGTCAAACTGATCTTGTAAATAGACAAAATTGGTGTTGGCTTCGTATTCAGTTTTTTCTCGCCAAAATTCGCCACTCGCAAGTTTAATTGGGTGATGGTTACACTCGGATAATTTGCCAAACAAGTCGTTTGTCGTGCTATCTACATGGCCTTTCTTACTTATTACATCTTTTAATTTTTTTTCGCTCTCGTCCATTCTGCTAAACATATCCACTACCCTTTCTTCCAGTTCGCCATACTTAGCATTGATTTCAGCAATTTTGTCTGGGTCTTTTGTTTTTTTAAGCAATTTGTCAAATTTATCATATAGTTCAGCAGTTTTCTTTTTGGCTTTTGCTTTGCGTTCTTCTAGCTTTTTGAGTGACGCTTCGGCCTTTTTAAGTTTTTTGAGTGCAGTTGCTTCTTTTTTGATCTCCTTTATTCGCTCTCTTTCAGCTTTGATCTGCTCTCTTTGCTTGGCAATCTCGGCTTTGATTTGTTCTTTTTGCGCCTTGATCGCTTCTCTGGCCTTACCTTTTTTGCCTTTAAGTGTTAAGCTTTTATTTTTCGCCTGTAAGTCTTTGACTGTATTCGTTTTGCTCAAAATAGTCGCTGCACTGTCTTGGTAAGTTTTATAAAGCTCAACCCCCTCTTTGCCAAGGGCTTTTTCTACATCTCTTACTGTGCTTCTTTGCCCTGCTGATGGCTCGTCTTTAGTGCTATTCTTTTTTAAGGCTTCGCTAATTTTCTTTTTTGTTTCTTCGTCTAAGGGCTTACCTTTAGGCATATTGGTGTAATTAGATTGTTTCTTCTTCTATTTCTTCCTCTGGCGCTTGTTCTGGTTCAGCAAATAAAGAATCAATATCTGCATCAGCTTCATCTTGTTCCGCCTCCATGGCTGCAATTGCCGCTTCTGCTTCTTCTATTTCCATTTCCGTCACTTGTTCGTCGCTAATTTGATTTAAATCAAACTGTTTATGTACCAACTGTGTTGTTTTCGGTGTAACCTTGATTAAACCTGCTGATACAAGTTGGCTTAACGCACCTGCCACCTCTGGATGGTTAATATCGCCTAACTTGGCAAATTTGATTGTGGGGTATGTTTCTTGTTCGCCGAAATTGAGCTTTACGAGAGGCTTAATGACTTGGCGCTGTATCTGTTCCATCATGTAAGCAAGCTTATCTGACACGAACCCCATCAAATCACCTTTTTGATTTGATGATAAAGCATAACTACCAGTTGGCTGCGAGCCTAAATCAAGACTATGCGCCAACATCGCGAATAGAATCATCCGATTGTGATGATTAATTAGATTCTCCATCATTGACCCCATGGGGTTGCCAGACGGCGTTAGAATCTCTATATCATAAGCGTCATCGTAAGTAACAATGTAGCTTTTTTCGTTTGATCTAAGGTTTTTAAGCGCTTCAATTAGCTTTTCTTTCTCTTTTCGTCCACCTTCTTTAATCGTTCCTTTGGGCGTACCTGCGCCGTATCTTTCGGCTGCTATAATTGAGATATCATAAAGCGCGCCTTTCATTAGATAGTGCCGATAAGCCGGCCGCAATAAAGATGTACCACTGATGTCATCACCCTCTTTGTCATTAGTGAAAATTAATAATTTATCGACTGGAATTGAAACTTGGGTTGCACTTATTTCACGTGATAAATCGCCAAAAACATTTTGGGTTAACCCATAACCTCCATCTTGCCTCTGAAATTTCTCAACTGACCTTGGAATGCGCGGCGCTAAATCATCTAAATGCACTAAGCCATCTTTACCAATTTTGTAAACCTTCTCAAACGGATAGAATCCGAAAGCCAAGTAGGCTGTTGCCTCCCTGATAAATTCGATCCATGTTCGCTTTTGCATGTCGAACAAGTTTTTTTTGATAAACTGATTGTGCTCGTCATTGTCGCCTTCGATGTAGTACTCAGCGGATAATATAGGGGAATATATGAGCTTAAGCCCCGCGCTAACTGCCGTGTCTTGTTTTCGCATTTTGTCCACGATCTCGCATCTCCTGCGAATATCATTGAAAATGGGATTGTCGTCTTCATTGATATAACCACTATAAATCTCTGTGCCCGACCGCCCTATTTCTTGTGTCATCTGACTTATCGCACTGGCTAGCTCTTGCTCGGTGTAACTCTCATCTTGCCGTGGTTTTTGAATTGGTGGCATTTTTGTTTTTTTTTTAGAATTTTTGGTTAACGACCGCCGATATGGGCTTGTCATCTTCTGTTTCGCGTTGATTATATTCGTTTGGCTTGTCATCTGTCCAATTATTTTTATTTGCTAACTCAATCGCTATAATCAAACTATCTGCTCTATCATCGTGAATCACGCCATACTCATCTTTGATTTGTTGAAAGTATATTAGTTGCTGTTTTAGTAATAGCATGTCATGGCGTAAGTGAATCTCGCCACGCTCAAATCTGGCTTGCTGCCGCATTAACCGATCACCTTTTTTAAGGCCATTAGGGTCTGTTTTGACTATGTTGATATTTTTATTGGTGTCGTTTACGCCAAACTTTTTAAGTTCGATTAGTCCTTTCATCCAATCAATAATGTTTCGATACACTGCGGTTTGGTTGAGCACCACCTCAACCCCGCCCACTAACGCATGGCGGCCGTATTTTTGCATTGTTTTGATAAACAAGGCCGCTTGATACAAAGAGCTTTCTCTTCCTGCAATTTGCTCAATCACATAGTAGTCTGCGCTATTTTGGCACATCTGTAGAACGGTAAGCGCAAATTCATCTGCTTTCTTGCTTTCGCCTGATTGTGGGTCAAGCGCCACAATAACCCGATAATCTCCAACTGGGCGCTCGTAGAATACATTGTCCTCAATCCAACTAGCCTTGATTACTTCGTTTTCTTCTGATGTTGGTTCGTTTTGATATTCCTGCAAAAACTTAGCCATGCCATCTTGTTTGAGCTGTTCAACCGATTTGACCCATTTTTTCGAATCTTGCTCAAGATAATTGTGTAATAGCGCTTGCTTATCAGTCCAAACGAACTTAGACGGCCATGTTATTTTGCTGTTTTCAATTAATTTAATTTCTAATTTGTCCCATTTGTGAGAGTTTGCTTTCGCAATATTCTCAAGATATGCAACTGAACCACTTTGAGATATCCTATTGCAGCAATAAATTTTGTTCACATCTGCTGATGACACATCTTTCAAATCTTCTAAAAATGTAATTACCTCCTTGGTTCGAACATAAGATCTTTTTGTTTTGTCAGTTTCAAAATCATCGAGCAAAATTAAATCTGGTCTAAATACACCGCCATCTTTTGAAAAATACTGCTCACCTCGGAGGGGGATAGCCGTTGAATAGGCCTTACACCGCACCAAATTTTCTGTGACAAAGTTTTCAATTCCTTTTTGTTTTGAGTGTTTAGTTTTTTCAAAATTATCGTCACCGTAAAAAAGCTGTCCAAAATCACGAATTAATAACTTGTTTGTTTGCAATTGTAAAGCGATATCAAATAAATGTTGTTTGGCTTTGTCTTTTTCATTCGCCACTATTGCTATATACCGCTTACGCCGATAACAAATAGCGTGCATGATCTTAATTTTTGCCCATGTCGTTTTGGCTGAATCACGATGACCAATCATCAACAGATCGGTAATTGACTTGTTTTTAAATTCCAGTTTTTGGCAATAATCTTTATGCCATGATGGGCTTTGATGTGTAAATGTAGCACCAAAATAATAATATCCAAAAGCTTCCAAATTTTCCCGCAAATATATAACTCTTAAATATTTATCAACTAAAACTTTTTGTTTTTGGATCATTGGCATTTTTAAATTAAATTAGCCTCTTTTAAGCGTTTTTCGGCTTCTTCTCTTAGTCTTTGTTCTTCCACCTCATCAACTTCTTTGTTAATATTTTTAGTTATTTTTGCCGGTAAATTATTAACTGTCCGCAATATCTCCCAAAATAGACCAATTTCTTTGTAACTTAAAATTTTATTATTGGCTGGCAATCCTGCTCTTCTAATTATTTCGTTTGTTAAATTAATTAAAGCTTTTGCGCCATCTTCTGACATTTTTTCTTGTGCTTTTTGAAGAGTTTTTTCTCCTGTTTCTTGTTTCCATTTAACTTTTTTTTTCGCCCAGCCTCTCGTCTTCGATTGCACCCATTTGCTAGGGTTTTCGGCAAATTTAAAATTCCAAAAGCTTTTAAGAGTTGCGAATTCCGAGGCAAAAAACTCAGTTTTTAGCTCAGGAAAATTGTATTCAGTTTCTATTTTTCGCTGTTTAGACATATAGTATCCCATTTAAAATTGTTTCCAAAATGACCCCACTCAGCAGTTTTTTCAAAAATTGGGTTTTTTAACCCAAAAGTTTTAATGATGTTATTTGGCGTTGCCAGATCTAAGTTTTTAATTTCTTGACAATGACCATCAATGATTAATGTCGCTTGAACTGGATGCGGCACACCTATTGCGTAAGCTAGATAACAAAAAACCTCTTTCGCGTTATTGAACTTCAATGCACGCACCGCCATGCAGCGTGCCAAGTATGCACCGCTGCGATCAACTTTAGTCGCATCTTTGCCTGAAAAACAACCACCACCAATAGGCACTTTAGCTCCATAACTATCAACGACTATTTTCCGGCCTGTCAAACCAGTGTCCGCATCAAACCCACCAATTGACCAATCACCTGCTGGATTAATATGTTTAACTAATTGGTAATTCACGCCAACTAAATTAAGCCAAGCGTTTACTTTTAACTCAAGAGATTCTTTTTTAACATTTTGGAAGGAGCAAACAACTGTTGTAATTTTGTCTCCATCCATAGTAATTTGAGTTTTTCCGTCAAAAGGAAATTCAGAAAAAACATATCGACATAGTTTACGCGCAAGATAATATTCTTGTGGCATCATTTCTTCATTATTACTACAAGCATAGCCAACCATTATGCCCTGATCTCCTGCCCCCCCAGCGTCAACACCATTTGCGATTTCCTGCGATTGTTTAATTATGTTTACTTGAATGCCGTAATTTTTGCCAACTATTTTTTTTGCGATTGCTTGTATATCTACATAAGCACTAGTTGTCAATTCCCCCGTTATGGTAACAATACCATGTCCGCCCATTGTTTCAATGGCGGCTCTAGTATTTGCATCCTGCTTAAGGCATGCGTCTAATATTGCATCAGATATTCTGTCGCACATTTTATCTGGGTGCATCGGTGTCACGCATTCTGCGGTTCTTTCCATAATAGCGAAAAATTAAAATTAAAAATAAATTAAAACCAACAATTAAAAAACTTGTTAAATTAGCCAAAAAAATTGTGCCTGTTCCACCTGTTAAAATTAAACCAATACCAAAAAACGTAAAACCATATGTTACAACACTTAAATCATCGCTTTTTTGTGTTTTAATCAGTTTAATTGTTTGTGGTATGCCACTTAACATAAGAAATGGTATGGCTAAAATAGACAAATCCATAGTTATTGAATTAAAGATTTTCGTCCAGTTAAATGCTCCCAACGAGCCACAATAGCGTCGCAATAAGCTGGGTCTAATTCAATAATCCTTGCTTTTCTGTTGGTTTTTTCAGCGGCTATAAGTGTTGCTCCAGATCCACCAAAAAAATCTAAAACCACATCATTTTGTTTCGATGAATTATTAATCAAATATTCAATTAATGCAACTGGCTTCTGAGTTGGATGAATGGCGTTTTCGTCACGACTAAAGTTTAAAACATCTTTTTGTTTTCTGTCTGAGAACCAATTGTGTGCTGCTTTCGGCTTCCATCCATAAGTAATTACTTCATGAGATGGATGATAGTCTAGACGAGAAATATTAAAATGCTCCTTAACCCAAATTAACCATTGAGAAATTTTTAAATTCTGTTCAAGCAAAATTCTATTAAAAGTTATTGTTGATTCTCTACCAGCCGAAACATAAAAACTTCCACCATCTTTCAGAAAAATAAATAAATTACTCAAAACATTTGTAATAAAAACATTAAACTCTTCATCAGACATATTATCATTTTTAATTTTTCCATGTTTAGCTTTTCTTTGGCCTGTCTCTACCATGCCATTTTTTGAAAAATCATAATCAATATTATAAGGAGGATCAGTGAAAACAAGATCAGCCAAATTGTCGCCCATTAATTTATTAACGGTGTCAATGCTTGTGGAATCACCACAAATCAAAACATGATCTCCCATTAAGTAAACATCGCCGAATTTTGTTTTTGGTTGTGCTGGTGGCTCAAAAACAATGTCTTCGTTTAACTCTTTTTCTGGTGGTAAAATATCAATCTCAAACCCTGAAGGGGTTATATCGATCTCTAATGAATGTAAATCTTTGATTTCTTCGATAACAAGCTCCATGTCCCATTCGCTTTCGTTTAGCTTATTGTCGGCTAAACGATATAATCTGGTTTGCTCTTCGGTTAAATTAGTTACTTGCAAACAAGGCACGGAATCTAAACCAAGTTCTTTTGCGGCTTGCAACCGCCCATGTCCTACAATTAACACATTGTTTTTGTCAACAACTAAAGGCTGATTGAATCCAAATTCTTTAATTGAATTTGCTATTTTAACAATTTGATCTTTAGGGTGTTTTTTTGCGTTTTTTGGATAAGGCAAAATTTCGGAAACTAGAATTTGTTTAATTTCCATCCTTGCTTTTTTTAAAAATAAAAAACATAATTTCAATGTTAAATGTTGCGTTTAACACTTTAGCCCGATGCGACCTAAAAATCAAGTTGGGCTATTTTTAAAAAGTTATGCACAAGTTATGCACAATTAACTTGGTGGTGTCCAAATTTTAATAGTTTTTTTTGGCTTTTCTCTGTAATAATTAGCGAGTTGTACAAATTTTGAGCGCGATGTGCATAGTGGGTCATTTAAAGCTTTTTTTATTGTTTTTTCCGCGTAAAGCTCAAAATATTTAGATGCAAAAGCTTTTGGGTAAGTCACATCTTCCATACCAGAAAGCCATTTTGTAAGTTTTTCAAATAAATTTTTATTGGTTATTTTCTTTTTTTCTTTTTTTCTCTCCCCCCTCTTCGTATTACCTACTAACTCTGTAGTAGTATTATTATAATTATTATTAATTATTGTTCTGTGTTCGATATGTTGTTCACTTTTTTCCTGCTGATGTTTATTATGCCCTTTAATTAGCCGTTTATTAACCGTCCCATGTTGTTCGATATGTTGTTCACTTTTTTCCTGCTGGTATTCATCGTAATTCACAATGGTAATCAACCGAAAATTTGGGGTCGTGTGTTGAATAATTTGTTTTTCTTTCTCGAAAAAATCTAAAATTCTCTGGATCTTGCTTTCGGTTAGTTTGAATAATTTTGCAATTTTTCGCCGTCCAGTAATTAGTTGGCCACGCTGAAGAATAATTACTGTGCCACGATAAATAGTGATTGTTTTTTTGTGGTTGGCAGATAACAACAAATACAACCAAACCGCCAACTTTTCGGGTGATTGAAAGTTTTTGTTTTGTAATATTTTTCTATGAAGCGATATCCACCCGGCCATAATTAACAATTTAAAAAACATGTTAAGTAAACTAATTTAATCGCCTAAAGTCAAACAATTATTTACTTTTTGTATTTTATCTTTACTTTTTGATCGAAACTATTAATGTATAAGTACATTATTTAATTACAGTGTTATGACGCAACTTGATTTTTATAATCCGGACCGAATTAATCAGATGCTAAAAATGGCAGATCATTTTTACAAGGCTGGATGTTTTGGTTCTGATGTTCAAAACGCAGAACAAGCATTTGTCAAATTACAGATGGGAGCAGAAATAGGAATGCAGCCCATGGAATCGTTGAATTCTCTGTATATCATAAAAGGAAAAGTTACAGTTTGGGGTACAGCACAAGGAAAAATTTTAAAAAACGCTGGATTCAAGATAAAATATGAGGATCAAGCAGATAATGCTGGCAATCCATTTGCTTGTGCCGTTACGGTAACGCGCGGAGATGAAAGCTATGGTTACACCGCGACAATCAACGAAATTAAAAATGGGCAAGCGGCAAAATTTGCCCCCAAAGAAAAATTACGTTATCACGCACTATCTCGAATATTACGCTTTGATCTACCGGAGTTATTGGGTGGTAATGTATATACGGCTGAAGAGGTTACTAGTGGTGATTGGATTGAAGGAGAAGTTGTCAACTCCCAAAAAGAAGCCAACGACAAAGAGTTTAATGATTTAATGCTTGATTTAGAAAAAAGCAAAACTTTAAACGATCTCAAAAATGTTAAATCGAGACTTGTAGCAAATCACATTTTGTTTACAGACGCGCAAAAAACCGAATTTAAAGAGTTATATGCTATGATTTTAGGTGATTTAGGTTTACAAAAAACGTCAGAACTAGAATCAGAACCAGAGGAGAAGCCAGTTACAGGTGAGGAACTTTTGCGTCAAAAAAGCGAAGCCGCATCAAAAAAACAAACAACGAATGAAACAATAGCCCCGTCATCTGTAATAGAAGTAGAATCCGTGGAATTGCAACCCGAAGATGATAATGATTCCGAAAAAGGTGACGGTGAAAAATTAGTTTTTGGTCAAATTCCACCAAAAACACCAAGGTTTTTAAAAAATTAACATTAAATTTTAAAAAATGACTAACCAAATTGATTTAGCCGCTTTAGAGTTAGATCTCGAAAAAGAACCAAGTTTGGGTTTGGATTACGTTCAAAAAAACAAACAGTATATAACGGCCAGCAAGATTAAGGCCTTTATGCAAGATCCATACAGCTACAAACTTAAATACATTGATTTAATCCCAGACCCTACGGAAGAACCTGATTATTTCATTATGGGGCAAGCATTTGACGATATGTTAACATCTCCCAATGAGTTTGAATCAAAATATAATGTTGTTAGTAGAAGAATGGGAAAAAGCGACAAAATAGAGCTTACAAATACGCAAAATAGAACGCTGCAAGCCATGGCCAACGAGTTTTTTGATCAGGCAATGTTTCGTCAAAAGCCGAAGAAAAAAGTTTTTGTTTTTCAATACAAAGGTTTTCTTCTTAAGGCTGAACTTGATGATTACGACGCGGCTAATCACACTATTCGCGATATTAAGACGATTAGTAGTATTCACAAGATTGATCCGGAGGCATATATATTGCAAGCTTGTTTTTATGAATGGTTAGCCGAAGAGAGGACGGGAGAACGACATGATGTAGTGTTTCAGTATGTTGATAAATCTCCCATTGCCCGTTCGCACGCTGTTCACTATCAAAAAATAACGCTTGCTGGCTATAGACAACATATGTGGCGGATGTTGGATGAATTAATTGAAGCTCACGAAATGGATTTATTCATTCCAACTAATAGTCAAAAAGCGTTATTCGACTCGCCATATTACGGCTACCAAGGTTATGGCCGTCCAACACAGCCAATTAATTATTAAAAAATGCAAAACAAGACTAAAAGCAACAAAGGCCAAAAAAATAAATATAAATTAGTTGCTGCTGAACTAGTAGGTTTGGTTCATGGCCTAATCGTAAGCAAAAGACCACCAATTCAATTAACTGAAATAGCAAAAAAAAGCGGTTTGAATTATAGTTTTTTGTCTAGGTTAATTAGAAGCGGTGAAACAATTAAATTGTCAACATTGGTCGCAATTCTAGACGCTATAGACTACCGATTGTCATTGACCCCGAAAGATGAGAACCCAAAAACCGAATCAAAGTAAATTTATTTTGTTGACTTTATGAATTTGTCTTGGTATGATAGGGTTACATTCATCATCTAACCTCACAAAAAATGAATGCACCAATAATGAGCACTATATATGAAGGCATGACTGTCATTGAAGAGATGCAGGAACTTCTTACTGAATCCGATTCCTATGCCGCCATTGATCATAACGGCAACTTACAGGACGAGGTAGACGATGACACGTATTGTGTTGTCGATATTACCAGCGAAGATCGAAGAATCGAACAGGATAATGAGATGCGCGTACTTGTAGACATCGAGGGAACACGTAATTATATAACCGAGGTCAACCCTTGGTGGTAGACACGCGAGCTACTGCCCCCGCCCCACGCGGGGGACAATCTATAACTACCTATAATGCCAACCACACAAACAATCAATCAACTTTTTCAGTCCATAGATATTGCACCTTTGCGGGAAAAGTTTATGGACATCGCAAAAAATGCAGGCTGTGATCTTGAACGATTCAAAGAAACCTATGGCGATCACGCGCACGATGAGCTACTAAGCTTCGACATTTTGCGCGAGTGCCTTGCCCTCTATTCGGGCCTCGACCTTGGCAAAAGTACAACAGATGAGCTATTAGCTTTTTGGCACACTAAGCATTGGTATCGCTGTATCATTGCATATGAAGATTATATCACAAATACATATCCAGAATATTTTTTTTTAGAGTATCTAGAGGAAACGATGAAACTTATTTTAACAAAAAAAACTACAAAAAGAAAACCGTTGCAAATCTACCTGAACGAGACAGAACGACAGCAATTAGAAGACATCCAAGAAGCCTTGGAACAAAAAACCATGTCCTCGACTGTGAAGAAGTTAGTTAAGATTTTTAAAAAACTAGGCGCAAATTAACTCTTTTTGCTTGACTTTTGTATCTAATTTGATAAAATGTCTATTGTTAGCTTTAAGTAACGCAATGGAAAAAACTAAACACTCAATCTACATTACGATCGAGACCAAACAACAATTATCCGATTTGAGAACTTTTTTTGGGGAAAAAACCAATAACAAAACAATCAATCGAATAATCAAGCTAGCTCACGAGAAGTACTGCTGATTGAGATTGCTCATTGACATAACGGAAGCCGTTGCGGCCTCGTTCGATGACTTCTAGGCGACTACCTGTTCTTATGAATTGGGGAAAAGCTCGGAGCGACGACAAGGCGGCACAACTCAAGACGCGGGGCGCTGGCTCATAATCAGTAGCCCGCCCCGTTTTACTCTTTAATTTTTAACAAAATGGAAACGAAACATGTAACCGTTAATGGTATCGAATACCCTATACATGTCACACCTATAGGCCAAAAAGCAATGCACGTGCGTTGCGATGCTGCGAATATCAATCAAGAATTTTTGATTGAAGACGCAGAAGCAGTGCTTCTCAATATGCACAATCTAATCTCTACTCATGATTTGTAGTTTTTGCGAAAAAGACTTAGTCGAGACTACGATCGAGTACTTTGCGACCAGTGAACATGGTGAAGTAGAAGCGATGCAATACGAAGAGATGCTTTGCCCTGACGAAGATTGCGAAGGGCGCATCTTGCAAGAACCTTATCAACCAGACCACGACGAGTTCGTGGATTAACCCCACTAATATGGAATCTATAGCATGGCTAGTAGGTGGCTTCATCTACTGTTATTTATTTTACGTTTTTGACAAAAAAACAAGAAAAGCCGCACCTCACGAACGGCTTCAGGCAAAGTATAGAACTATAACCTCGCGAAATCAATCCTGATAATGCGGAACTTTCCCAACTACTCGGTGGCTTTAGCGCACTGCGTGTAACAACTTTGGGAAAGGAGCAGGGGAAATAGAGCCAGCCCCAAACAAAAAGGCGGTAACTACTGCGGCAAGTGGGCGACAACCACTTGCCCCACCAGTTAATCAATCACTTAACTCAAACTAAACATGCAAGATTTATCTGTCGAAGGTAAAATGCAATTATTTTCCGAATATATCGAGAAAATAACGGAAAAAGCATTTGAAAAAATTAACGAATTAGGCATAAATGTGCCCGATTCAAAAATCAATTTAGTTTTTCAGTATTGCGTATATACCGACGATCTATCATCGTCACCAGCTAGGATTCTAATTAACGGAGACGGCAGAACGTGCGCTTTTTTGGCAACAAAAATCTACTTGTCATCTTTAGAGCTGGTATTGAAGGGAAAAAACAAAGATCAAGTTATTCATCAAGCCCACGATTTAATCAATAGAATTTCATGATAAATATCTTTTTTAAGCCAAAAACAAGCTACCTAGAGGAACGATGCCCGCTTTGTAGCGCTCAAATAAAGACAGACAAAGACGAAGGCCAAGAATTCCAATATTGCCTTAATGTTCATTGTTTGTATCATGATGCTTTGGCGTATTATTGGAATGTGATTATTCCAAAAAGGCTTGATTCATTACCATCTAATGCCTGTCCAGTTTGCGAATCTGATATTCAGTCGGAACTGATCGTTGAAGACGACGGAAGCGAAGCAAGCTTGTTTTATTGCATTAATAGCGAATGCCAACTTCACAATCCGGTCGAATATTTTGACAAAATTATTATTAATCCAGCAATCAATGCTCGCAAAAACAAATAAAGTATCCGAACGAAAAAAACATCAAGCAATACTGATTTTAGGTAATCACATTGAAAAAGCGTTTAACGAAATTAAAGCTTTGGAATTAGATAAAAGTGACGAACTTAATCTTTTTGTTTGCTATGGCGCAAAACTAAATGGAAATAAAAGTGGGGACTTTGGATTCCGGCGTTTCGGTAAAACAGTGGAACTGGTTAATATGCTGTCGGCAATGATGATTGATAATTTTAGAAAGTTCACTCGTAACGACTATGAAGCGATATTTCAGCAGTTGTTGGCGATTGCTTTACAATTCCAAAAATCTGTAATTAAAAATAAAAATGAGTAAAACACTATTCGAAAAACTGCAATATATGGCCTCGCTTGGCAAAGATTCGATCGTGAAGACCAAAGAAGGTAAGTATGTTATTGTGAGTTGGATGAGGGATGAGAATGGCCACTTACAGAACACCTTCCCTCTGGACTCGCTGCAAAGTCCTGAATTGAGGCAATTCTACTCCGCACAGAGGGAATGTATCTGGGGTGACCGCGAAGCCGCGGGATGGACATTCTTCGGCGAGTTGCCGCGACCAGAGTTTGAGCGGTTCAAGGATGGAGATAAAGTGAAGATGTGGAACGAGGATGTTGGCAAATTTATCACGGAAGGAGAAGTAAAAGCAGCCGACTATAACAAACTAATCTATTCGGTGAGGAACGAACAAGGTGGGTTTGATCCTATTCCTCATCACCAGTTAACCCCGGTCTTTGAGGAGGAAAAAGAGGAATCGAAGACTATAGTATTAGAACCGAAGACTATAGTACTAGAAGGGAAGGAGTATTATTTAACCCCTAAAGAATGAGAGACTTTTTTGAAATTGCTTTAGGTGTATTTGTTTTTATGTTGTTGATAGTATTTGCATGTTATGTGGCAAGCTTAACGCCTCCTCCCTCTCCTTGTAGACAATTTACCGATGCGCCTTTTGAAGATATACCGCTAGCGTGCTATGAGTATTTTGATTTAACAACAAAAAATGAAAAATAATTTGCTCTTTTCATTATTAACAGTTGTGTTAATAATATTTCTTGCGTTTTTAATTCCGGCGCAAATATTGATGTTGGCTTGGAATAATGGCATAGCTTCGATCTTTACTAGTTTGGTCAAAATTAGCCTTATACAAGCATTTTGGGTATATGTATTGATCTTAATCATAATTGCATTATTTAAATTTTCTAAAAAATAACCATGACCAAACAAAACCATCAATGCCCTAAATGTCAAAGCTACAAAACAAGCTCTTTGGCTTTGATAAGCTTCATTTTTGGCACTATTTTGGCATTTTTCATTATAACCTTCCCAATAGGGCTGTTGTTTTGGTTTGGCGCGATTTATCTTTATTTTAAGCCAAAATATCTATGCATGGATTGTCACTATAAATTTGATTGAAGCAAACCCAAAAACCGAATCAAAGTAAATTTATTTTGTTGACTTTGTGAATTTGTTTTGGTACGATAGGGTTACATTCATCATCTAACCTCACAAAAAATGAATGCAAAAACAGAATTACAAGAGATACTTGAAAAAAAAGCAAAAGTTAAATGTGCTCAAATAATAAAAGGTTGTGAATACTATGATGATAACAAACCCTGTCTTCAATTTGATTTAAAAATAAATCATACAGAAGACGACTTTCTTGATTTTTTAAACCGTTTAGATTTTAACTATGATAGTGGTTTTGGAAAACAAGAATTATTTGGAACTGTGTGGTTAGAAGATGGTACTTGGTTGTCAAGAAACGAATATGACGGGACAGAATGGTGGGAGCATAACATACAACCTAATATTCCCATAAAATTATTATAATTTAAATATAATGGCACAAATGATGAATACAGCAGAAAAGCCCCACCTGCAC
>CAZSUZ010000015.1:30837-36415 GCA_964610165.1 uncultured Gammaproteobacteria bacterium | reverse complement strand
TTTATAACTTTTTTGCACGTTCCAAAACTTCCTTCTTACTCACCTCATGATTTACAGTCCCTGCACTTTCAACAGCAAAACTAGCCAACGCATTAGCCACTTTTAAAGATTCCTCAACTTCTTTACCTTCAATCAAAGAACCAATAAATCCACCTCTCCATGCATCTCCGGCTCCAGTTGGATCTACAATCTGTTTTACAGGAAAACCTTTTACAACTAACTCTTTTTCTTTATCTTGATACAAAACTCCTTCTGCACCTAAAGTTGTAATAACAGCGATATCTTTTTCAATAAAATCATGAACAGATTTATTTAATCTTCTCATAATTTGAGCTATTTCATAATCATTACCAACCAAAAACATTGCATGATTAATTCCTTCAAGTAATTCGTTATCTTTTATAAAAGTTAAAGCCATTCCTGGATCATACAAATAGGGAATTCCGTGCTTTATAAAATAATTTTGTGCATGAAAGTACGCTTTTGGATGATTGGCAGAAACAATTCCAAAAGACTTTTTTGGTAATTTTGAAAAATTTACTTTATCACCTTTAGCACATGCTCCATAATAATAACCCCAAATCTGATTATCTGTTTGATCGGTAATTACTTTTCCAGTTGCAGTAAATAGTTTGTCATCGATAAATAATCCTTCAGTATTAATGTTATTTTTTTTATAGAAATCGGTAATTTGCTGATGATCTTTTCCAATACCACCACAAACATACACATCTTTATCAGTTAATTGTTTGATATTATATGAAATGTTTGTTGCAGTTCCGCCAATATGCTTAACAAATGTTTCAACGACGAAAGAAATATTAATTTGATGAAGTTTTTCAGGGTGAAAATGATCTTTAAAATGACCAGGAAAATTCATTATATCATCATAAGCAATGGAGCCTGTTACAATAATTGATGTATAGTTTTGTAAGGTTTTCATCATGATTTTTATGTTTATGAAAACAACACGAGTAGTATAACAAAATTCATATTGAATTATGCAAGAACATTTTTTTTCAATTATTATTGCTTCTAGAAATGTAGATCCATATCTTATTACAGAAGGATTTCCAGCCATTAACAAACTTACTTATAAACAGTTTGAAGTACTTCTTATTGTAGATTCTTTTGATACGAATACAGAAAAAATGCAGAAATTGTATAAATGGTTACATGTTATAGAAAGACATAATAAACCTGGCGATAAAAGAGATACAGGGGCAAGAAAAGCGAAGGGAAATATTTTAGCTTTTATAGATGGTGATGTTGCACCTAAAAAAGATTGGCTTACTCAAGCCGCTAAGATATTTACTGATCGTCCTGATATTGCAGGATTAGGTGGTCCAGGTGTACTACCAAAAAATGCAAACACATGGGAATATATATTTGATGAAGTTCTTCAATCCTGGTTGGGTGGCGGAGGGTACACCTATCGATTTGTACCAAAACCAGAACGATATGTAGATGATTATCCATCTATGAACCTATTTGTTAAACGAGATATTTTTCTTAAAATTGGTGGCTTCCAAAATTTATACTGGCCCGGAGAAGATAGTAAACTAACAAATAATCTTGTTCATCATAATCATTACAAAATTTTATATCATCCAGATGTTGTTGTGTATCATCATAGAAGAGATTCTTTAAGTGGTCATATTGATCAATACAAACGTTACGGTGAAACTAGAGGTACTTTCTTTATTCAAGGAGATACTAATTCATTGCGGCTTCCATACATTATTCCTGCCTTATTTTTTATGTACGCAGTTTTATATTCACTTTCAGCATTGTTATTTATTGTTAAACCCTATGACGGTTTATTATTTCTAGGTATATCAATTCCTTTTATTTTGTATTGTATTCTGTTACTTATTTCTTCAATACAATCCTTTAGTAATACTAAACGTATTATGACAACTTTAGGAATGTTTCTTATTTTACCTCTGACCCATATTGTGTATGGTTTTCACTTTTTCAAAGCCACAATAAAAGAAACATTCAAAAAGGCGCCTGCACCAGTATTAAAAAAGAACAAATAATTATTTATACATCTCTTTTACTTGAAAGAGAATATACAGTCCAATTAATCCAGAAATAATAGCTCCAATAATATTTCCTTGAATTAAGGTAGCTACAAGTGAAATTAATTGGGAATAGAATATATATTTCCAACCTTGCATTGTTCTGTTTAGCAGTCCTGGAATAGCTAATGCTTCAAAGACTACTGCGACAGTAATTAAAACTGTAGAAATCCACCAAAGTGGACCCATTGCATATGTTGTTCCCATCATAAATGGAGTAAGCATTGCAGAAAGTCCAAATAATGCTAAGATTGCTGGTATGGATAATATGACAAAAATAATGGTAAGAATAGGGGCAATTTTTACAATTAATTCTTTAATATCTTTCGGAATCTGAAAAGGAGCTTTATCAACAAAATATGTTTCCAATGTTGTTTCTAAATCATTTAAAGTCGACATACCTGAGTTATTTTGAGTAGCCATATATTAGTAAAAATTAATAAAATTGTATAAATTATTTTAATCCTTTTTATTCTTACTTTTCAATAGCTATTTTTATTAATAATTCTTATTGCGAAATTAACTTTTATATGACAAAATGAGAGTGATGAAATCCACGAATCGTAAGATTAAAATTGTCGTCGGATATCCTCCTATTGAATCCAAAAAAGGTGTCCCACTTCTTTCACAAAATCGACAATTTCAATATTTTAATGCTCCCACTTATATTTATCCAATGGTCCCTGCTTATGCTGCCTCGAATTTAAAAGAGCATGGTTATGATGTTGCATGGATGGATGGTATTGCGGAACGAAAGACATATAAAGAATGGCTTGCAGAACTTAAAAAATTTAATCCAGATTACTTAATGGTTGAAACAAAATCGCCAATTGTAAAAAAACATTGGAAAATGATTGGTGAACTAAAGAAAAAATTTCCCAATATGAAATTAATCTGGGTTGGTGATCATATTAGTTATGTACCTCATGAAATTTTTGAAAATAGCCCGTTGGATTATGCTATTAAAGGTGGAGATTATGATTTTGGTGTTGTCAATTTGTTGAATCATATTCATCGTGGTGAAAAACTTGAAGGTGGCGTTTATTGGCGTCATGGTGATAAAAATATTAAAGTTACAGATCCAAATCGCAAAAAAATTTCAACCGGAGAATATATTTACAATTCTGGTTTAGCTTCTCTTAAACATGATTTAAATAAATTACCATTTGTCGATCGAGATTTAACAAAATGGGAATTATATGCGTATGCAAATGGAAACTACAAATTTACACCAGGCACATATATGTATAGTGGGCGAGACTGTTGGTGGAATCGTTGTACATTCTGTGTTTGGGACCATACGATAAATCCAATTGGTTCTTATAGAAGTTTTACACCAGAAAGACTTTTTGCAGAAGTTAAACATGTTGTTGACAAATATGGAGTAAAAGAAATTTTTGATGATGCTGGAACCATGTTTGTAGGTAATAAATTAAAAAAATTCTGTGAACTTTTAATTGAAAGTGGATATAACAAAAAAGTAAGATACGGTTGTAACATGCGTTTTAATGCAATTCCCAACCAAGAATTATATGACTTAATGGGCAAAGCTGGTTTTAGATTTATTCTGTATGGAATGGAATCCGGAAATCAAAAAACATTAGATAGACTTCAAAAAGGTACAAAAGAGGAAGATGCAATTCGTGGACCGGCAATGGCCAGAAAAGCAGGACTTGATCCACATATTACCATTATGTTGGGTTACCCATGGGAAAGTTATGAAGATGCAAAACGTACAATTGCTATTGCAAAATTTGCCATGAAAAAAGGATATTACGAAACTATTCAGGCAACTATTGTAATTCCTTATCCAGGAACCCCACTTTATAAAGAATGTAAAGAAAATGGCTGGCTTTTATTTGATGATTATGAAAGATTTGATATGCGAGAACCAGTTATGAAAATTCCATTTGCTCATGAAAAATTGTTGGAATTAGAGCAAGAACTGTATTCTACATTTATGACTCCTGGATATATTGGTCATAAGCTTATGAGAATTCGAACTCCACATGATGTGAAATATTTATTTTATATGGCATATAAATTTTTAGGACACATGTTAGATTTTGATCCTAACCAAACAAAAGTTAGTTTTACTTCGTGGGAATTTTGGAAAAATGCTGCTTCAAATTTAGTCACACATTTCTTTACTTCTAAGACTAAAGTTGACAAAGAAAAGGCTGCAATTCAAGTTTAAAATTATCCTATAATATTTGACTTAGACCTCATTTACTGGTACAATTATATATGCTTATTATGCATTTGGAGTAATCTAAATTGTAATAAACAGTAATTTTCTTTTGTTCTTATTAAAAAATCTATTTTGCGTACTTGCTATGCGATATATGATTGTAAATAGAGCTAAATGAAAAGATTTGCACATTAAAAACTTATTGTTATAGCAAGCTAAAAAAGAATTGTCAGTTGATTTGACATTTAACCTATAGTTTAGATTGGGGATATAGCCTGTAAAACCATTACAAATTTACAGGCGGTACCCCCGATCTAGCTATTATTTTTCGGGTCAACTAACCAACTTTTTAGTTTAAATAGTTCGAAAGGAACTAACCGTGAAAATTCACAACAGCGTTAATTGGACTGTTAAGATGGTAACATTGGTCATTACTGCTATTGTGGCAGTATTGTTCTATGTAAATCCAGCCAATGCCCAACAAATCCTTCCCGCCGTCAAACTAGACGTGGGAGAGGACACCGTATTCATTGGTCAAGAAGCAGTTTTACCCATCAATGTGGCAGATCTCCATGGCCGATATTTTTCAACGGCCCAGATGAGAATTACTTTCGATTCAACAATGTTGGAATTTAAGTCTGTTACACATGGATACCTGCTTGACCCCAATACAAACTTGATTCCTGTGGTAAATGGTCCTGGAGACATTACTCTCGGAATTTTTCCTCAGGCTGAAGGTTTTGTAATTGAGAACGGTCCACTAGTTTATCTTCATTTTATTGCTAAAAGCGCCGGCAGTGCCATTGTGGAACTGCGGGACTTGAAGCTAAATGGAGGTAAACCCGAATCGGCAGGCATTAGTGGTTATGTGCGTATATACCAAGCAATCAACGTGAGTGGTCAAGTTGTACATGGAGCAAACAAGGTTCCCGTTTCAGGAGTTAATGTTACCATCTACATGCTGAATCCTTTGTCTATGACAACTGAAATCAGCGGATCGTTTGCTTTTAGTCTCCCATACGATAGTAGCTTTGCTACAATCTTGGAGAAAAAAAGTGATATTAACGATGGAACTGTCAGCGTTGTGGATGTGACTATTTTGATGCGCTGCGCGCTCAAAATGCCATATCTCATAGATCCTGAGGAATGTATTATTAACATCGGCGATGTTGATAATGACGGTGAAATCACACTGTACGATGCTTGGTTGACCTTACGGTATATCGTTGGCTACAAAAATGAGTCTAGTGCTGGTACTTATTTCTTCTCACCTGGGAACGTATCCTATGGAAACATGAGAAGA
>CAZSUZ010000015.1:0-30737 GCA_964610165.1 uncultured Gammaproteobacteria bacterium | reverse complement strand
AGTCTGGATTTGGAAGAAGAATCTGAACAGATTTTTCACAACCAGATTCATCTGCCGTTTTTAGAGAAGGAAATTCTCAACTTGGGAGATGAAGAGATGCCCATTCTAGAACCAGATCAGCTATAACAACAAGTGTGCACCTATGTGCGCCCCGATAGTTTTCGGGGCGCACATTACTTTACCTTTCGTTTTGTATTCAATTATTTGTATAGAAAAGGGTAGGCAAAGGAGATACGATGAAGAAAAAAGTTACCATCATTGTGATGATAATCATTCTATCGATAACGTTTGCACCATTGGGCGCACTATGGTTTAGTCGCTCCCTTGGTGAACTGACTCAGTTACATGAGCAAATTATGGAGCGTAATCGATGATAAGAAAAATTCTTTTTATTATCATTGCTGTATTTATTGTAGGATCATGCTGGCAACAGGTTCAAAAGCAAGAACCCAAACCATCAACATTCTATAATATTGTTCAAAAGTAGCAATTATCCCGCTCAGATTGGTACCACGCCTACCAACCAATCTGAGCAAACCTTTTTAAGGAAGTGTTTTTACCTTATTCATCCAATCTAAAGCAAATGCATTTTTTGGATCAATCTGAAGAGCTTTATTTAAATTATCAATCGCCAATTGTTTATTTCCGCGTGTTGCAGCAATAACACCTAAATTCGCATACAATGAAGGATTATTAGGGTTTAATGTTAATGCCTTTTTTAAATTCGCTTCTGCATTATCTAATTCACCTTTATTAAATTGAATAACTGCAATATTCATATATCCTTGCCAAATTGTTGGATCTTTTTCTACAGCAACTTGAAAATTCTTTAATGCTTCTTCATCATTTTTCATATGCTTATATGTATTACCGCGGTTATACCATGCTGCTGCATAATTTGGATTTAAACGAATTGCTTCTGAAAATGCATCAATTGCTTTATCCATTTCTCCATGTCTTGCATACATATCTCCCAAATTATTATGTGTTTTTGGATCTGATGGAGAAGTCTTCCCAGTTGCTACCCATAATGTGTCTACATTCTTCCATTCAGAATTACGCCAAAGAGTTCGAGTTGTTAATCCTAAAATAATAAAAGTTAAGACTAAATATCCGATTGTTTTGTAATGTTTACTATCAATAAGTTTTGTTAAAAAGTATGCAACTATTACAAAAATACCTACTGAACCTAAATATGCATATCTTTCTGCAACAATCCATGAAAGTCCAAATGGATTCATGGTTGGTAGTAGTGAAATTCCAAAGAATGACATCCAAAAAAATATTTTTTTATTTTTTTTGAAAGCAATAACGTACAATGTTAAAAATATAACTGTTATAAGAAGTGTAATTAAATACTTTAATAGATCCATTCTAAATTCTGAATGATACAACGTATTACCAAATGGCCAGAAATAAAGCTGAAAATACTTAGCTAAAGCTACTGGAATTTGCACAAATGGATTATAAAGCTGAATTGCCTGAGCAGTTCCATTTGTTCGTTGTAAATACTCAACTCTTTCCGAAACTCTTCCCATTAATATAATGCCCCAAACGGTACTTACTCCAAAAAATGGTAGTGACGCTTTCCATCTTTTTGCAAGATTTCCATAACTAAATTCATAAAATAAAAGAATAAATGGGTAAATAATAACTTTTTCTGAAACGGATAACGCCAATATATATGCAATAACTGAAAAAACAGAATAGATAATACTGTTTTTTTCTTTTGCATGTAAATACAATAAAAATGACATTAATAAACTAAAAGCTGCTTGTGCATAAATACCACCAGAAATCCATGTTACAGATTCAATCATCATTGGATGTACGGCAAAAATTGCAGCTGCAATAAAAGCAACCATCTGTTTTCGAATAAAATATGGAGTTAATATATAGATCAACCATACATTTCCAATATGGAATAAAAAGTTCCAAAACCTAAAAGCAAAAGGTGTTAATCCACCAACTTGATATGAAATATAAAATAAAAGTGAACGGGCAAAAAATGTAGGATTACTAAAAATATACGAAGGTTGTTTAATTTGCTGTTCTAATTCTACAATACCTTGAATATCATCAGATACAAAATCTGCAGTTACCGCATTTATATAAGCAAATATTATAAATATAGTTAATGTAAGCAAATTAATCCAATTTTCCTTCATCCATACTTTAAAATTTTCAAAACTAAATAACGTAACATTTTCATCTTCTTGTTCTTTGTTAACTTTTTTCTTTGGTTCAAATAAATGTGAATTCTTTTGTATATGTTTTTCGACTTTATGCACTGAAACCTTCAATTCTGAAGCTATTTCTTGAATACCTTTTCCAGGATAATTTTTTTGTACAAACTGTTTTTGGGTATATGTAAGAGACATAGAATACTATAAATCATACCATGACATGTGTCATTTTTTGCAAGGTATAGATGTAAGATATAATAGTGTATGAAGAATCCGCTTGTTTCGATTATAGTGACAACAAAAAATTCTGAAAAAACTATAGAGAACTGTTTAATTTCTATAACAAAACAATCGTATAGATATATTGAATTACTTGTTATTGATAACAATTCAACCGATACAACAAAACAGATTTCAAAAAAATATACCAATCTTGTTTTTAATAAAGGTCCAGAACGTTCTACACAACGCAATTTGGGTATTAACAAAAGTACTGGCGAATATATCTTATTTTTAGATTCAGATATGTCACTAACAACAAAAGTAGTAGAGCAATGTGTAAATACAATGACTAAAAAACATGTAGTTGGTATTTATATTCCAGAAATTATTACTGGAAATTTTTTTTGGTCAAAAGTTCGCACTTATGAACGAAGTTTTTATAATGAAACCGTTATTGATGCTGTCAGATTTTTCCCAAAAAAAATTGCTAAACAAATTGGTGGTTTTGATGAAACATTATTTGCAGGAGAGGATTGGGATTTTAATTTAAGAATAAATCAATTAGGAAAAACTACTTCAATTTCTTCGCCACTTTTTCATCATGAAGAAAATAGTAATCTTATTACTTATTTAACAAAAAAATCATATTACACTGACAATTTGCAGTTGTATAGTTCTAAATGGAAAGATAATGAAAATGTAAAAAAACAATTTAGTCCATACTACAGATTTATTGGTGTTTTTTTTGAAAATAATAAGTGGAAAAAAGTTATAGCTCATCCTTTTCTTTTTTTATGTGTAATTATGTTAAAATGTTTTGTCGGTTTGCAGTTTGTACTTACAAAATCTAAAAACTAATACTACCAATGAGCACTAAGAAACCACATAAAGATATCTTTCAAAAAAACTACTTTACAGACTATTATTTTGGTACAACGGGGAATTTTACGCAAAAAGAACTTCAACGAAATAAAAATTGGCTATACGGATGGTTTCAAGCCCTTCAAAAAGATTTTGATTTTACAAATGGCAAAGGAAAAAAAATATTAGAAATTGGTTGTGCAATTGGCGCAGCAGCAGATATTTTATATGAGCGCGGATTTGATGTTATAACAACAGATATTTCTCCATACGCAATTAAAAAAAATAAAAAACTCTTACCTCATATTAAATGTGAAGTAATGGATATAGAAGAAAAGCAGAAATATAAAAACGAGTTTGATGTAATTTTTTCTTTTGAAGTTATTGAACATTTACCACATCCAGAAAAAGCTTTTAAAAACATGTATGACATGCTCAAGCCAGGTGGTATTTTGATAAATTCATCACCGTATCCGTATGATTATGTATTGTATGCAGATAAAACACATGTAAATGTTCGCTATCCTTCTGAATGGATAGATTTGCTTCGTAAAAGCGGATTTTATATTATTAAATACCGTGTCAAAAGTTTTATCCCATTTTTCTATAGAATATCTAAATATTTTCATTTAATTTTGCCTTTTGGAACACCAGACCCATATATAAATTCAACAATATTCTATATAGCTCAAAAACCATTATGAAAAAAATACTTGTCACTGGATCTGCCGGATTAATTGGTTCAGAATCTGTAAAACAATTTTGTGAAAAAGGTTACGAAGTTCATGGCATAGATAATAATCAACGTGCAGAATTTTTTGGAAAAGATGGTGATACCAGTAAAACTAATCAAGGATTATTAGACAAATTTAAAAATTATATTCACCACAAAATTGATATCCGAGATAGAGAAGCATTAGAGAACATTTTTAAAGAACATACATTTGAATTAATAATCCATACTGCCGCTCAACCTTCTCATGATTGGAGTGGCAAATTTCCAGTAATTGATTTTGAAATTAATGCATTCGGAACAGTTTTATTACTAGAAATGATGCGATTATATGCACCAAAATCTGTATTTATTTTTACATCAAGTAGTAAGGTATTTGGAGACCAATTTAATTTCTGGAAATATGAAGAAAACAAAACAAGATATGATCTACCAAAAAATCATGAATACTATAACGGTGTTCGGGAAACATTAAGTTTAGATGGTTCTATGCATAGCCCTTATGGAGTTGGAAAAGCTTCTGCAGATTTATATGTTCAGGAATATGGCGTATATTACGGATTAAAAACTATAGTGTTCAGATGTAATTGTTTAACAGGTCCTGCTCATGCCGGAGCAAAACTGCATGGATTTCTTTCATATTTAGTAAAGTGTATTGTGCATGGAGATGAATATATTATTAATGGATACAAAGGCAAACAGGTTCGTGACAATATACATTCATACGATTTAGTAAATGCCTTTTATCATGCATTTAAAAATCCGAAAAAGGGGATTGTTTACAATTTAGGTGGAAGTCGAGAAAATAGTGTTTCAATTTTAGAAGCTATTAAAATGATTGAAGATATTTCTGGCAAAAAAGCTAACTTTGTAATTAATCAAAAGGCGCGACGCGGTGATCATATTTGGTATATTTCTGACGATTCTAAGTTTAAAAAAGATAATCCCACTTGGAAAATTAAGTACGATATTAAAACTATTTTGAAAGAAATGTGCCAAGCATATTCTTAAAAAGTAGAGTACAATACGTGGCATGCATCCGCTCGCTCAATTTTTAGCTTACTGGATTAGACTCCCTGCTGAATTGAAAGGTATGAAATTCGGCAAAAAAAGTTTTATTGCTCCTGGATATGACTTTCTTTTTGTGCAGTTAAAAGGTGTTACAACTGGAGATAATGTTGTCATTGGACAAAATGCCTGGATTCAAACTCAAGGTAATGGCAAAATTATTATTGGTGAAGGAACACAAATTGGTCGTAATCTTGTAGTTTCTGCAAATGCTGAAATTCAAATTGGTCGAAAATGTTTACTTTCTTATAATGTCTCTATTTTCGATCATGACCATAATACAAATAATCCAAACCTTTCTCCGATGGATAGTGGATTAACAGAACCAAAGCCAACACGAATTGGTGATAATTGTTTTATTGGCGCTCATTCATTCATTCTCGCTGGCGTGCAACTTGGTGATCATTGTGTAGTTGGTGCAAATAGTGTTGTAACACAATCTTTTCCTGCAAATTCGTTAATCGCCGGAAGTCCTGCAGTTTTTATACGATCCCTTTAAACAACCTATAATATTTGATATAATAAACTACTTTAACATGGAGGCATGCAAGAAAGATAAGGCAACTATGTCTACAATGAATACTCGAACTGAGCTTGTAGTATTAATCGATGAATTGACTTTACTACTTAAATCAGTTCATAATGACAAGGATCATGTGTATGAAGAAGATAGTACATTTCCTCATACTTGTTTACAGTGTGGGTGGTTTCAACCAAACACACCTGCACATTCCTTAGCACAAGAAGTATTAGATGGATTAAATAAATTGCTCGCAACTCTTGATGAAAGTACTGCTCATCCTCAAGAATTGCATGACAAAATCCATCAGATTTTTGAGGAGCTAAATACAAGCTCTGAAAAATCTATGCGAGATGTTATATCACTCTTCAACTAAGTCAACCTGCTGCCTCCATGTTGACTTTCCTACACCCAAGCTTATGCATTACGTCTATGTTTAGTTGAAGAAATCCTTAGTAAAGATTGAAATAATAAGTACATTACAACAAAAAAAATTCCTGTATATACCCATATATGAAGTTCAGTAACATATGAATCAAAAGGGAAATCTTGATATATATCTATTGAACTATCAACAATATCAGTAATCATAATATAAAAAAAAGCAGTACCTAATACTAGTGATAGTATATTAATTATTGACTCATAATCTTTTAATTTTCTAAAAATTAATCGTAAAAAAATATTAGTAATAATAATTGTTATTATTGACCAAGCAGTGTAATTACTAAGCTCTTTTATAAAAAATCCAATATCAAATGTTGGAATACTACAACCTGCATAAATAGGAGGAGATATGAACAAGGCACTGATACTCATAAAAAATATCACTCGGATATATTGCATATACATTAAATTATTCTACACAATTTTAAGATACGGTATCGTAATAATAAATTGCCCTCCACGTTCTCTATATTTTTTATTTTTTTCAATAATTTCTTCGGCAAAATTCCAAGATAATAAAAGTGCATAGTCTGGTGTTTCTTTTTCTAATTTACTTTCTGGAAAAATTGGGATATGTGTTCCTGGCGTATATTTGCCATGTTTATAAGAAGTTGAATCAACAATAAAATTTAATAATTCAGTTGTTATGCCACAATAATTGGTAAGCACATTCCCTTTTGCAGATGCGCCATATCCAATAATACTTCTTCCTTCTTTCTTAATACGTTTCAAAAAGGAAACTAAATCTTGTTTTATTACTTTTACCCGTCGAGCAAATTCATCATAGGTAGTACGCAAATGTAATTTTTTTAACGTTTCTTCTGTTACAAAATTAGAAACACGTGGATGAACTTCATAATTACTATTTTCAAATGCCGCATACACGCGAACTGTTCCACCATGAATATTTTGTTTTCTTACATCTATAACTTTCATACCATACATTTCAAATAATTTTATGAGTGGACGAATTGCAAAATAACTTAAATGTTCATGATAAATAGTGTCGAATTCATTATTATCGATAAGATCTATAACATAAGGAGCTTCCATAACAAACACTCCTTGAGGGTGAAGCATAGCTTTAATTCCTTTTATAACACTATGAATATCATCAATATGGGCAATTACATTTGTAGCGGTAATTACTTTTGCTTTGCCAAATTCTTTTTCTGTTTCTATGCCAACTTCTTCTGAAAAGAATGCGCATTTAGTACGAATACCTCGTTTATTTGCATCTTGTACAATATTTTCTGCAGGATCAATGCCTAAAATTTGTACACCTCTTTTTTTAAAAAATGAAAGAAGAGCACCATCATTACTTCCAATATCTATTATTAAATTATCTTTCCGCGCATGAGCAACTTTGAGTGTTTCTTCTGACATTTGGTCAAAATGATTCATCATTGTCTTAGAAGTAGAAGGAACATACAAATAATTTTTAAACATAATTTCTGCAGGAATAACATGTTGCAATTGCATAAGCCAACAATTTTCACAAACGCAAACTCGAAGAGGATAGTTAAGTTCTACTTTATTTAAATCTTTTTTATCAATAAAACCATTTGGAATTGGCATATAACCTAGATCCAAAAAAGGGTACAATTTCTGTGATTTACAAATACGACATGCAGTTAATTCATATTTTTTTGCAGTAACCTTTTTTTTTGTATTGGAAGTCATATTAGAATATATTATAGTTACAGTTTACAAAATGAAAAGACATAATGAACTTATTTCCGTTGGCATGCCTATTTATAATGGTGAAAAATACTTAAAACAAGCTATTGCATCAATACTTTCTCAGAGTTATACCAATATTGAACTTATCATTGCAGACGATGCTTCTACAGATAATTCTTCAGTAATTTATAAAGAATTTGCTAAAAAAGATTCACGGATTCGTATTTTTAAACATAAAACAAATATTGGTTCAATTCCTAATTTTAATTTTGTTTTAAAACAAGCAAAAGGGAAGTATTTTATGTGGGCAGCACAAGATGATTATCGAGAAAAAGAGACACTTGAAAAGTTATTTAAACTTCATTCTCAATTTCCAAATGCAGCACTTGCAGTATGTAATTTTAGAAATGTTCATGATGACAAATTGTATGCTGTATACCCAGAAATTAAGTATAAAAATACAGAATCAAAAGCTAAAACTCTTATTTCTTTTTTAAAAACAGATAATCTTTCATTCTTTTATGGTCTTCATAAAACTTCAATCTTAAAAAAAACAGGCGGATATTTTACAGATTCTCGACCCCATTTTAAAAGTAGTGATTTTTTAACAATCTATAATGTTTTGCTTGAAGGAACACTTGTGTATACTCCAGAAATATTATTTTATAAAAGAGATACTGGTATGTTTACAACACAGTTTAATATTCTTTCAAACTTAACTTATTCTAAAACTATCTTTAAAAAAATATACAGATATCTGTTATTCCCACTATTTTTTTTATATGATTTTGCTTTCGGAACTATATTCTTATTAGGGGCTCATTTTACAGGTATTGAAAAATTACAAATTGAATTCTGGTTAATATGGAATATGCTCAATAAATATAGATTGTTTATAGTTAATATTATGAAAGGTGTTTTTTCTGTATTAAAAGGTATAACTAAAAAAAATTTATGAATATACTTGCATTTCTTAATTCATATACTGAAGGAAAAAGTGGGGGAGACATGTGTTTTATTGAAATATTTAAAAGAATTTCTAAAAAAAATCTTACTGTCGTAACTTCACAACTAGGCAAAAACCTTTGTAAGTTACATGGGTTAAAAGCTCATTATGAAATAACAACAAGTGAATCTTCATTTGCATTTGTTTTACTTATTTATCCATTAAGAATTGCAAAGGGAATTTTTGTAGCAATTTTAAAAGGAAATATAGATGTTATTTATATTACTTCAGATGCTTGGCCAGACGTATTACCAGCAGTATTTTCAAAAATCAGAAATCCTCAAGCAAAAGTTGTAGCTAAAGTGTTTCATTTAATTCCAGAAACACGCATTCTTTCATCATTGACGCAACAGATTAGTCATTTACTTCTTAAAATAATTGCCCATTATATTATTGTTGATAATACATTATTAAAAAAAGAATTAGTTACTTCCGGATTTATATCTTCAAAAATTATTGTTAATTACCCAGCAATTGATTCTGCCATGTTACAAAAAATAAAAGGGAAGAAACAATATTCAGCAACATTTATGAGTAGACTTCATCCTTCAAAAGGTGTATTTGAATTAATAGAAATTTGGAAAATAGTGATTAAAAAATTCCCAACTGCAACTCTGGGTATTATAGGAAAAGGCGATATGAAAATAATGAATGAATTGCAGTTACTTATTAAAAAACATAAATTATCAAAACATATTTCACTTTTGGGGTTTTTGGCTGATGAAGAAGCATATAGTTTAATAAAGGGGAGTACTGTATTTGTGTTCCCTAGTCATGAAGAAGGATTTGGCATGGCTGTTGCAGAAACAATAGCTCTAGGAGTACCAATTGTTGCATACGATCTACCAGTTTTTCATGAAACTTTTGGTCCAGTAATTCTAACTGTCCCACAATTTGAACCAGATTTATTTGCAAAAAAAATTATTACAGTTTTAGATAATCCCAAAAAGTATGATAAAGTTGTAGCTACAGGTAAAAAAACCATTTCACAATTTACCTGGGAAATTGCTGCGGAAAAAGAATTAGAAATAATACATAAATGAATATGAATATTAGTATTTTAGTTCCTGTTTTTAAAGGATCACACGTGTTGCCACATGCACTTGAAAGTTTGGGTAGACAAACCAATAAGAACTTTGAAATTCTTATTGGCGATGATAATAAGCCAGAAGATATTGTAGAAAGTGATAAAACATTAAAAGTAATTGAGAATTTTCATGCAATGGAAGTTGCTGAAGGTTCAAAAATTCATATTAGATATTTAAAAAATAAAACAAATTTAGGGTGTCATAAAAATTTTGAAAACTTAGTAAAAGAAGCTAAAAACAATATTGTCTTATTCTTAGCTCAAGATGATATGTTCTCTGTTGATGCTGTCCAAAAAGTTATTGATGCATTTGAAGAATTCCCAGAAGCTGCTTTTTTAACAAGACCATATTTTTGGTTTGAAACTGATTATAGAAAACCAATTCGACATGTGCCACCATTAAATCCTAAAAAAAATGTATTGATGAAATTAAAAGATGGTGAACGAACAGTGCAAGGAGTGTTTGGAACAGTTGGACAAATTTCTGGTTTAGCACTTCGTAAAAATTTACTACGAGTTCCATATCATACAGATATTTTTCCCGGTCATATTTATCCACTTGCAGATTTATTAAAAGATTATCCAGCAATTTTTTTGAAAGATTATATATTGGCCGTTGGCACGTTGGATAGTCAAAGTAGACATATTTCCAATATTTATGATGACTCTCCGACAGAGCAGTGGATGAGAATGTTTCACACCATTTATGCAGATAAAAAATATAAAAAATTCCTTGCACATTGTGTAAAACACATGGCGACCAATTATGAAGGATTAATTCAGATTAAAAACTTTGGTAAGCCGGGAAAAGCAGAAAAAGAAATTTTTATTCTACTCAAATATCGATGGCAAAATATATTTGTGCCTCGATTTTGGTTATACAGTATACTTGCTGTAATAATGCCACGATCAATACTCATTAGATTAACAGATTATTACAAAAGAGTATTTGTTTCAAAACGTATTCCAAGCATTAATTTTAACTATGTTTAATAAAGATGGCTGTTTAGTAAGAGATTATTCTCCTCATAGTCCACATACAATAATTCCTTCACTTATTTTACGTAAAAGGACAGTATTAGATATTGGATGTAATTCTGGTTTTCTTGCAGAAGAATTGAAAAATAATATTGTTGATTGTATAGATATTCATAAAGAAGCCCTTAAGATTGCTCGTAAGTATTGTAGAAAAATTTATAGAAGAGATTTATATAAAAATAAACTAAATATTCCAATAGAAAAATATGACTATATTGTGTGTTCAGATATTCTTGAACATTTACCACGACCTGATTTGGTTCTCAAAGATATTAGCAGATATATAAATAAAAAAGGGGAATTGATTATTTCCTTACCAAATGTCGCTCGGATTGAGTTGCGTTTAAAACATTTATTAGGTGATTTTACTTATAAACCTGGCATTATGAGTCTTGATCATTTGCGTTTTTTTACAAAAAAAACAGCTATAGATTTAATTGAAGAAGCCGGATTTAACATAATTGATATTATTCCTACCGGATTAGGCCATAGATTTCCTTATTTTTCTAATTTTATTGCTTTTCAATTTATATTTGTTTGCCAACTTAAATGAATAAAACAATTTCACTTGTTGTTCTAAACTACAATGGTATCCACCTGTTAAAAGAATATTTCGATTCACTTTTTAAACAAACTCTTCTACCCGATGAAATTATTATGTTGGACAATAATTCTTCTGACGATTCTGTAACATTTGTAAAGAAGAATTATCCAAAAGTAAAAGTCGTGGTTAACACATCTAATGATGGAACAGCTGGAGGATCTAATCGAGGTTTTGACCATGTAACAGGGGATTATGTTATTTTTCATAGTAATGATTTAAAACTAGATAAAAATAATGTCAAAGCGCTGGTTGAAACTATAAAAAGTAATAAAAAAATTGGCATTGTTACCAGTGTTTTTTTGAAATATAAACCAGAAAAAAATGGAGAATATTTAGTAGATAATGCTGGTGGAATCGTAGATATGTTTGGTTTTGGCATGCAAAAATATCCTGCAGTTCCATTTAAAGAAATTCCAGAAATTGGTGATGTATTTTTTTCGTATGGAAGTTCTTTTATTATTCCAACAAAACTATATAAAAAATTAGGCGGTTTTGATGATCGATTTTTTACATTGAATGATGATATAGATCTTTCTTGGCGAGTACGCAAATTAGGGTATTCTATTGTGTACGCAAAAAAATCATTTGTGTATCACCATGGCTCGGCAACTCTTGGACCACTATTTCAACGATCTCAAAAAAGATACTGGAGTGAACGAAATACCATTGCAACGCTTATAAAAAATCACACACTAATTATGCTAATTGTGAATGGTTCTATTTATATGTTACTTTTGCTCGCAGAAATGGCATACTTTATATATCGAGGTAAAATGAATTTGTTTTGGGCAGATTTTAAAGCTATTATGTGGAATGTTAAAGAATTTCCAGAAACAATAAAAAGGAGAATAGAAATTCAAAAATTAACAGTTAAAAATGTAAAGTTGCCTTTTGAACGAAGGAGTATCAAACTTTCGTTATTTAACGATTTGAAACAAGTTTTATGATGAATATTATTAAAAAAGTAGTAGGGAATTCTTTCTTTCAAGGAAGTGTTTTTATAACCATTTCAAATTTTGCTGGTGGATTTCTTAACTATTTATTTAATATTTTTGTTGGTCGTGCGCTAGGTCCTGCAGGTTATGGAGAGATTACAACACTTTTTTCTTATTTAACCATTCTGACAATCCCAATCGGAGTAATAATTCAACTTATTATTATAAAAATTGGAAATAAAAAAGATAATATTTTATATACTGCTGCATTAATTAATTGGCTTATTCTAAAAGCAAAAAAATATTGGATTGTTGCCATTCTAGTTGCTTGTCTTATTCCGTTTGTTCCACAAGTAACAAATTTATCACCAGTTATTGGCTATTCATTAATACCACTTGTTTTATTAGCTTATATTACCGGGTTGTATGATGGCATTTTACAAGGATTACATGTATTTTTTTGGGCTTCTGTTATTGGAATCGCCAGTATTTTTATAAAATTTTTAGGCTCTGTAGTTGTGTTATATTTGTGGCAACAAATTGGCATTATTATTATTTTCTTATTACTTTCTTCTCTTTTAAAAGGTGTATTATCACATATTCAACTTGCCAAAATTATTAAACAGGTTTCTAACAAAACTCCTACACTAAATAAAAATATTGTTGCATTAATTACTGATCCTCAAATTCTGCTAACATCCATTTCTGGCGCAGCAATTTTAATTTTAAGTAATGCTGATATTATTTTTGTTAAAAAAGTATTTACTGCAGAAGAAGCAGGGATTTATGGTTCTTGGTCTTTATTTGCAAAGGTTATTTTATATGTTCTTGGGCCACTTATAACTGTTAGTTTTATATTTTTCTCAAGTAAAAAGAATGAAAAATATCATCAGTTAGTTTTAATTGGCGGTATTGTACTGTTGTTATTAAGTGGATTTGGAGCAATGTTAGCATACGGATTGTATGGAGAATTTATTATTGCTATGTTATTTGGGAAAAACTTTTTACAGTTATTACCATTTCTAGAATGGGCAAGTTTTTTTGGCATTAGTTACACCATGATTATTTTTATGAATAATTATTACTTAGCAAAAGGGAATAAAGCTGCATACATTTTAGCCTGTTCATTACCTATTTATATTGCTGGACTTATATTCTATGGCACAGACTTAGCACATGTAATGTTAGTAAACATTTGGTTTAGCTTTGGAGTGTTGGGTTTATATCTTCTTGCATTTGTGAAAATGAGGTTTATAACTCTCTTTAAATAAAAGCTACATAATTACATATCTTTTATACAGTTTTGGCCTTATAAATATTGACAGTTAATTTCTTAGTGCATTATTATGATTACATGAAAATAAAATATATATGTACTTACATAACATTATTAACAGTTGGCTTATCGATTACTTTTAGTATTGCTGCTGCAAAAATAGATTCATATCTTGTAACAAACGGTTTTGAAATGACAGTACCAAGCGGAACAAAAACATATTATTACAAAAATATAGCTGTTAATTATCAATCGGGAAAAGTCTTGCTAAGTTTTAATTCAGATGGTACAGGGGAAGCCTTTGTTGGGGAAAGTATTGATGTTTCTGTGCTAAATGGCGATACATTTGAATATAAAACAAAAGCAACATCATGCCAAGGTTCTATAAAAATGAACCCTCTCGATATAACTCATTTAATGAGAAAGGGGCTTAATAATGTACAAGTTAGATATAGAAAAGTATGGTGCTCACAGCAAAAAGTAGATCAATTATATTTAGTTCATTTTAATGATTACGAACCAACAACAACTCCTTTTTTAGATTTACCTTGGGATTATACAAATAAAGGATTGAGCTTTGTAGATGCTGCAACGAGTATGTTTACTTATTTCGATCACGAGTATCCATTATTAAGTGCTGAATGGTTTTTAAATGAACCTACAGAAGTTAATAATGATATAACAAATTTTATGGGACAAAAATCTACTAGACCATATTCACGACATGACGGATATGATTATGCTTTTGATAGTAAAGCATTTTTAAATGATCCTGTTCTTGCTGCAGCTTCCGGCATTGCAACTTTTCATAATGATTGTAATGCATGCGGTAATGCAGTTCATATTAATCATGAAAACGGATATCAAACAAGATACTACCATTTACAACCAGATGGTTTAATTACTAATAATCCTAATGTAAAAATAAATGTCAGTAATAGACAACAAATTGGAAAAATAGGTTTGACAGGTAATACTAATGGCGCACATATTCACTTTATGCTTATTCAGGATAAAAATGGTGATGGCAACTTTGACGATAATATTCCAGATGGTATTGTAGATCCTTATGGTTGGCAAGGCAGTAGTTTAGATCCGTGGACTCAATTTACATTTACACAAAATGGACAAACCAAGACTGGTACAAAAAGTACATATCTATGGAAAAATTCTTTAAAAACAATTACAAAAACATTAACTCCAAATGGAGGAAGTTATACTTCTGATAGATACACATTTACTTTCCCAAAAGATGCTACCAAAACAGATCTTATATTTGGACTTAAACCAATACCATTTTCAGAAAAAACAACTGAAACATTACAACCTCTTGGATATATCATTGATGCAACTGCAAATGATGGATTTGGCAATTTAGTAACTCAATTTAATAAATTGTTTACTATATCAATGCAATTATTGGTTACAGATATTTCTCGATTTAAACCTGAATCATTATCAATATACTCAAGCTCTGATGGAACTAATTGGTTAAAAGAAAATACAACCATCAACTTTCAAAATAATACTGCTACAACCCAAGTTAATCATTTAACTCATTTTGCTTTTATGGGAGAAAAATTGGATAGTATAGCTCCTATTACAGAGTTATTAATAAATAATGCAGCTATAGGTGAAACTACATTCTATCAGCCAATAACAATTTCACTACAACCTTCAGATGAACCATTTGAACATAGTTTAGGAATTGATTACACCATGTATAAAATAAATAATAATGAGTGGCAATTATATGCTGAACCATTTTTATTACCTGATACAGGGCCATATTCAATTTCATACTACTCTTTAGATAAAGACGGAAATTCTGAAGAAATTAAAAATATAAATTTAGTAATTCAAGAGTATATACCAACACCTACAATCGAAGAAAACCCACAAAATGTATCGTACAATAATAATAGAATTAAAAAGAATAATAAAAAGAACAAGATAATTAAAAAGAATATATCAGCAAGTTTTAAGAAATTTATTGGTCGCGTTAATAAAATTCATAAGTTAAATAACAATTAATTGTATGTTTAAGAAAAAAAAATTATTTAATAACTTGTTTTATATAATAGTATTCTTAGTTATTCTTGTTTGTATATTTATTTTGATAAATAGGCAAAAAGAATCGTTAACTGATACAAAAACTGCAGAGTCAGGTACAATTACAAATGGTTTTTTTACAGAAATAACACCCACTATCATAGTATCAGATGATAATTTATCTACTTTTATTCATCCAATCAAACATTTTTCTTTTAAGTATCCTCGCACTTGGCAACTGATTTTAGAAAAACATAATTTTAGTGAAGACTGGTACGAAGTACTTTTAAAAAATGACAAAAACACCTTCAGAATTTATTTCTCTAGAAATGGTCGAGATTATCCAGCGTATCGTGAAGTTATTGAATATAAAAATTTAGGTGGCAAAAACATTAAATGGGTAACTCTTTATAATAAAAGTAATAAAGCTGTTGAAGCATTTACACAGTTTACAAATAATGACTTTGGTAATAACCTTATTGGCTTATATATTTACCTACCAGAAGACAACCAAAAAGAATTTATAAAACAAGTTGAAGATATCATTGCTTCGCTAAAATAATTCATCACTAGATTCACATAAAATCTTGCTTTATAATCCATAGTGTATGTCAAAAAAAAATAACACTAAGCATGCTCATTTTTTAAGTCTTATTATTCCTGCATATAAACAAGAAAAAATTATTATTCAAAATCTTCTTTACATAAAACGTGTGCTAGACAACATTCGGTACGGTTATGAAATTATTGTTGTTTTAGATGGTCTTATAGATAAAACAGCGGACAAAATTAAACAAGCTAAGATTGAAAATGTTATTTGTATTGCTTCAAAAGAAAATCAAGGAAAGAGTCATGCAATACGTATGGGTATGCAAGAGGCAAGAGGGGATTATGTTATGTTTATGGATTCTGGCATGGAAATTCACCCAAATGGTATATCTATGTTGCTTGAACACATGGAATGGTATAACGCAGATATAATTGTTGGGTCAAAACGACATCCGGCATCACAAATTCAATATTCTGTCGCTAGAAGAATTCTCAGTATTGGTTATTATTGGCTGGTACGTTTACTCTTTATGATCAATGTCCGAGATACGCAAGCTGGTATTAAAATTTTTCGAAAACAAGTTTTAGAAAAAATTTTACCAAGACTTGTTGAGAAAAAATTCGCTGGTGATTTAGAAATGCTTGTTGTTGCAAGACAAATGGGTTACAAACGAATTTATGAAGCACCAATTAAACTAGATTACACCTTAAGTAAAATTACATCTGCAGCAACTGTTCATTCTATTCGAGGTATTTTTATAGACACACTGGCAATATTTTATCGAACTTATTTTTTAAGATACTATAAAAAATCACAGTACAAAGCCACTATAAAAAAGGAAGATATTCTTTATATTGTTCCAAAGAAGAAATGAAAAACTCTGCTAAGTCAGCTACAATATGAGTCATGCGCATTGTATGGTTTACATGGAAAGATCAAAAACATCCTTTTGCTGGTGGAGCAGAAGCTGTTGATCGTGAAATAGCTAAACAACTTGTAAAAGATGGTCATGAATTACTCATGATTTCTGGTGGATTTAAAGGTGGTAAACAAGAAGAAATGTTAGCCGATGGCTACAAAGTTATTCGTGTTGGTAATTATTTTTCTGTATATTTTGAAGCATATAAATACTACAAAAAAAACCTTCAGGGTTGGGCAGATATTGTTATAGAAGAAATAAATACTATTCCTTTTATGACCCAATGGTATGTAAAAGAAAAAAGAATATTACTTGTTTATCAACTATGCAGAATTGTATGGTTCTATCAACTATTTTTTCCTCTTAATATTATTGGTTATCTTTTAGAACCAATATATTTATGGTTGCTTAGGAATAATACTGTATTAACAGAATCAGAAAGTACAAAAAAAGATTTTCTTAATTACGGTTTTAATGCAAAAAAAATTCATGTCTTTCCTGTTTCCATAGAAATTAAACCTCTTGAATCTATCGAACAGAAAAAAACATTTAACAAATTTACTATTCTTTCTCTTGGATCGATTCGATCTATGAAACGCACATTACATCAGATTAAAGCATTTGAAATTGCTAAACAAAAACTTCCTCAAATACAAATGAAAATTGCTGGCACTTTTGTTGGTTCTTATGGCCAAAAATGTATCGATTATATAAAGAAAAGTCCATATGCTGCGGATATTGAATATCTTGGAAGTATTTCTAACACTGAGAAAAAAGAGCTAATGAAAAAATCTCATCTTATTTTAGTAACTTCTGTAAAAGAAGGCTGGGGATTGATAGTTACAGAAGCAGGCAGTCAAGGTACACCAGCTATTGTATATAATGTTGACGGTTTACGAGATAGTGTTGTACATAATAAAACTGGTCTTATTACTGAAGAAAACACAGCGCAAGTAATGGCAAACAATATTATTTCTCTATACAATAATAAAAAACAATATCAAACCTTTCAAAAAAATACACTTGAACATAGTAAAAAATTTACACATTCAAACAGCTATAAAACATTTACAAAATTTATATTGAAACAGAGCTAAATTTGAATTATAATCAAACGAATATGAAGAAATTTCTGCCTTTTGCACAACCACTTTTCGGTGAAGAAGAAAAAAAAGAAGTATTAGAAGCAATGGATTCTGGGTGGGTAACTCTTGGACCTAAAACAAAACAATTTGAAGAGGACTTTGCAAAATATATTGGTACAAAACATGCAGTCGCACTTACTTCTTGTACTGCAGCTCTACAACTTGCACTTATGGTTGCGGGTGTTGGACCTGGAGACGAAGTAATAACTACACCTTTTACATTTGCAGCAACTTCTAATGCAATAATTCATGTCGGTGCAAAACCTGTTTATGTAGATGTTGAAGAAACAACATTTAATATAGATGCTTCAAAAATCGAAGAAAAAATAACAAAAAAAACAAAAGCTATAGTTCCTGTGCATTATGCCGGACACCCTGTAGATTTAGACACTATTAATGCAATTGCAAAAAAACATAATTTACATGTTATAGAAGATGCAGCACACGCTGTTGGAACAGAATATAAAGGTAAAAAAGTTGGTAATTTTGGAAACATGACGTGTTATTCTTTTCATCCAATAAAAAATATGGCAACAGGGGATGGAGGAATGATTACAACCAATAATGACGCATATGCAGAGAGACTTTCTCAACTTCGATTACATGGCATGAGTAAAGATGCTTGGAAAAGATATTCTGCAAGTGGCTCTTGGAAATACGATATTCTTGAACCAGGATTTAAATATAACATGACAGATATTGCAGCTGCACTTGGTATTCATCAACTAAGAAAACTAGATGGATTTATTGATACACGAGTTGAATATGCAAAAATATATAACAAAGCGTTTTCTAAAATAAAAGAAATAACTATTCCTTATGAAGCAAAAAATATAAAACATTGTTGGAATCTTTATACTGTACGAGTTAATACAAAAAATTTGTCGATTTCCCGAGATGAAATTATTGAAGAATTAAAAAAACAGAATGTTGGTGTTAGTGTGTACTTTATCCCACTTCATTATTTTACATACTATAAAAGTCTTGGGTATAAAGAAGGTGATTTCCCAGTTTCAGAAAAAATATATAATGACATAATTTCTTTGCCTTTGTATCCAAAAATGACAATGGAAGAAGTTGTTGAAGTAACAAAAATCCTTACTGATATTATTGTTAAACACAGAACATGAACTATACATGGGAATTGAATGATTTTGACACAACAATTCTTGGATTTAAAACTGCAAAAATTAATTCAATTGAATCTCCAGAAGACGTTGCACATCTTATTAAAGATATTGAAGAAAATAAAATTGAATACGCAACATTTCGGGTTACTGCAAATAATTTTAAAATTATTCATGCGCTTGAATCGGCTGGTTTTCTTCTCGTAGATGGACTTCTTGCATTACAACTAACACTTTCAGAAGAAATAACTGAAATGCATCATCCTGAGGTTATAGAAGCGACTATGGATCATTTAAATGAATTACAACAGTTAGCTAGTAGTGTTTTTGAAGATACACGTTTTTATAATGACACAGTTATTCCTATTGAAAAAGCAAATAAGATATACGAGGTTTGGATAGAGAATTCATTAAAAAAAACAGCAGCAGATAAAACATTTATTTGGTATGAAAATAATACAATCCTTGGTTTTATTACCATTCAGTTAAAGGGACATATTCCGTTAGTAGGAGTTTCTAAAGCAGCACGAGGAAAAGGTATTGCAAAAAAAATGGTGCAAGCAACTATCAATGAATTTAAAAAACACAATGTTCCTTTGGTAGAAATTGAAACACAAATGGCAAATATTCCTGCGATTCGAGCCTATCAAGCAAATGGATTTAAAATGATGCAAAGTTATCTTACCTACCGTTGGAGTATTTTATCTTAATTATTACTTCCTTGAAGTGTTATAAATTAATCTCGTCGTAATCATCATCTTTAAATTCCATTGTACGAATAAGCAATGATGCTTTAGATTCATCATAGATTGTGATTTTATAAAACATAACATTATTACCTGCAACTGTATAAATTGTATTCTGACTACTATTAGGGAGATAAATTACATGATCAGTATCTAAATCATTTTCCATATAATCTATTTTATAATCTGAACCAATTTCCATATCATATATAATCTGTTTTGAAACAAAAGTAGAAAATTGTTCCATTGACTCGTTTGTAAATACTTCAATTTCTAAAACCAGTCCTTCTGGAGATGAAATTATATACTTCTTATCTAATTTTTCTACTGTCCAAGTAGGATCAACTTGAAAACTTAATTTTTGTTCTTCATTACTTATTCTTTTCCATTTTTTAAATTGTTTTCTACTAGTTAGAATTGCATTGATATTTTTACGAGTAGTATCTGTTATATCTTTTAATACAAATGCATCGCCATCATAATCAAATCCATATACCATCTCTGCAGTATAATTATGTTTTTCTAAAGTTTTAATCATTGAAATTTCATCTAAATAATATCCGATCCCATATCCATCATCTTCAAAATAACCTTGAGTTACAAGTCCTCCGGTTGGTAAATATGTTGGGCCATAGAACGAGAGCGGATAATTATTTCCTTTTGAATGGTATGGTTTTCCAAATAATTCTGGTAGCATATGAGCAAATGCAGTTTGAAATGGCAACATCCAATAACCAAATCCATAATATGATTTATTACTTGTTGTATAAATAATCATTTTTTTTGGAGGTTCTGGAATTTTTTCTCGTAATGTTTTTATTATTATTTTTCTCTGATTTGCATCAATTATTAAATTACGTAAATCTTGTCTGATCATAAAAAATTGCCAAATAACCCATGTAATAAGCATGATCGTAAGGAATATATTTCTTCTTAATAGATTTTTTATAAAAATTACCTCAGATAAACGAATCAAAATGAGTCCAAAAATAATAGATCCACCTATTGCTAAATGATAAAAATGTCTTGAATCAATCATGGCAGAATATTTCCACCACGGAAACATGTAGGTAATACCAACAACTGGAATTACTCCTGACAGGATGAGTATAAATGCAATGGTGCATAGTTTTTTATTTATTTTTAAAATACTTATTCCCAAAAGTAATAATAGAGTCGCAATATATGAAGTAAATTCGTAAGCAGCACTCTGAACAAACATTAAATAATTAGTACCGCCAATAGATGCTTCTTGATTAAAATACGGAAATTGTTTTTCAGTAAACCATTTAATAAACGCTAAGAATCTTTCTGCAGGTATAAAAAGTTGTGAAACTATTTTAAGAGAAAATGTTATATATCTATAAATTAAATCTCCAATGAAATCGTAAATAGATATATAAGAAAGATTTGTAATAAATTCTTTAATAACGACAATTTTATGTTGTGTTACATCGGCACTAGCACTGGTAATAATTCTCATGCCAACAAAAATGCCGACAATAATCCAGATAAATTTAAAATCCTGAATGATTGATTTTACTGATCGTTTATAGAATATAAAATAAAAAATAATTAACGCTGGAATAAGAATAAAAGAGGTTTCTTTAGTAAAAAGTGCGAGCAATGTAAATAATGATGTAAGATATAAATCTTTAGTTTTTTTTGAAGAAATAAATCTGAAAAAGTATAACAATGTTGAAATCATAAAAGTGACAGCTAAAGTTGTACCTGTTGCTGCAGCAATCCATGTATAAGCTTGATGATGATTAACTGATAACAAGAAAAAAAGTGAAGAGATAAATGATAATTGTTTATTTTTTGATAATTCAAAAACTAATTTGTAAAGTAGTAATGCATTTATAATATGAACAATTGCAAAAACTATTAAATAAAAATAATGGTTCAATCCAACAATTCTAAATGTTAAGACATATATAAAATCTACTATTGGAGAAAAATGAAATCCAAACTTTTGAGGATTATAAAATCCATATACAAGTCCATTAAATGGCCACCACATACTTCGCAAAGGTTCTAGATATGTTCTAAATGAATACCATTCATCTGATTGAAAATACAGCTGTATTAATTGATGATAATGAGTAATAAATAAAATAACTAATAAAGCAAAGAGCCATTTTGTAGGAATATCTTTAGGAAACTTTTTTTTCAGAAATAATTCTATTACAGGTATTATTTTTTTAAAATAAATGAATATTTTTTTTCCAAGCAATGTAATGGATTTTTTATATAGCAAAAAACAAGTAATAAAAATAGTAATAATTGCACCACTATAATAAATTTCAGGGAATAAATTTACATAAGGAATTGTAGGAGCTTTTGAAATTACAAAAAATGCCAGCAAGGATATTATAAGAATAATGAATGGTTTCAACATAATAATTTCTATTTTAATGTAACAAGAAATACATCTCCTGCTTGATACAAAATGTTATTTTTCGCAATTTTTAATTCTTTCAACGTCACAAATCCTTCTTTTATAAGTGCATGAGTAAGATTATATTTTTTTGCAATTTCAGCTATAGGATATTTCATAACTGGAAAAACATCAGTTACATTCATGAGCCCTGGATTATCTGCATTTACAAAAACTTGCGCTTTAGTATGGTATATAGTCATTGTTGTATTTTGATGTGGAATACATAAAATTCTGGGTGGCGTTTTCATTTTATTTATAAAGGTAAATACTTCAAATAAATCTGAGGTTACGCTTCTATTTCTATCCTTAATAACTCCTTTTATTTGTATAAAAATAATAACTGCTATGTTTATTGTTACCATTGCAATTGCAATGATAATGACAAACATTCTAAATGGAGAATTGAGAAAAGTAAAAACAATATATGCCGAAAGAATACTGGAAGGTACTGTTACCATTTCCATGTAACGTTGACCTTCACCAATTGGCATTAGATATTTTATTTTTAACACAATAACGCCAAATATATAGAAAAAAATAATCCATGCTGACATGGTATAAAAAATTGGAGGTGCCGAAATCATTTGGAAATATGATAAACCAAACAGAGCAAAAGCACTCAATGCCCATGGATTTAAACCAAATATAGCAATTGGTGAAAATGCAGAAAGAAAAATATATATTTTACCTACAAAATCTGTATTTGCATTTTTTTTAGGAATACCTCGAATTTGATGTGCAAATCTATAATCTAAATTTTTAACCCAAAAATATATATTATAGAAGTGACCTTTAAGTACTCGAAGATAATATCCTTTTGTAATAATGAGTGCTAATACAAATCCAATAAGTAATGCTTGAATAAACAGAGGAGTATTCAAGTAAAAAGTAAAAAACAATGTAATAAGTACAAATGATTGAACAGCAAAGCGATGAACAATAAATAATGTAGTTGTAAAAAATATACCTGCAATTAACCAATTAAATTGATTGGTATACATAAAAAAAAGTAATGTAATAGTTGCAAGTGAAAAGTTTAAATATCCCAATGATCTTGGTGTTAAATAACTATTTTCAATCGCTATCATTGGAGTTGCCATATAAAACAGTTGAGCTGTTAATGATAGCCATTCATTTCCTGTCAAATAATAAGCTACAAAATATACTAACACTACCTGCAAACTATCTATGGCTGGTGCAATAAAACCTTGAATTTGTAATAATGTCTTTTTAGGCACAAATGATAACAAGTAAGGAAAGAGTGGAGGATAATCAAAGTATCCTTCGATTAAAAATTGTCCTGCAAGTTTTTTATTTGGAATATGATAATTATTTTTTCGTACATGATCAATTTCAAGTAAACGAGTCCAAACATCTACACCGAATAATGTATTAAAAAAACGCGGATAAGATTGAAAAAAAAAGCTAATAATTGGAATAAGTAAAAATAACATAGAGTTAATTGTTTTTATCTGTAGGTAATTTTACTTCATAACGTAACATTTTTATAAACAAAAATATTGAAGTAAACCAAATATAATAACCCATATCAATAGGAAAGCTATAGAATGGGATAAATACATAGAATAATCGTTCAGGGATATAAATTAATAATTCTTTAAGAAATTGAATTTTAAAAAAAGTATAAAAAGTTGCAGCCATATATGTTCCTGTTATTGTATAAATAATAAATACATTGGGTAAACGTGGTGCCAAAAGCACAATAAAAGGTAAAGGCCATATTAAATATTGAGAAGCAAATACTGGACTAAAAATAAAAATAGCAAAAATGATTGTTAAAATACTTGTAAATATATCTCTTTTTTTTATATTCATTACATAACTTACAACAAGAACGGCAATATACATTACTATTCTTGAAATAGAATTTACTGTCTCAGAAATTTCAGTTTTGTATCCTAAATCAATTTTATTAGCTATACCACTAAATCCCCACCATCCAAGCCATCCTTTATAAGAAAACACTTGCTTATATACTGGTCCAAAATGCGTAACAATTTCTGGAAGATTTAGAATAAAGAAAGTTAATAAAATGCTTAATATATATAATAATTTGTTTTTAAAACCGGATACATAAAAGAAAAAATATGGGATTAAAAATATTGGTGGTAATTTAAACGAAATACCAATACCTAAAAACATACCCGCCATTAAAAAATTTCTTCGTTTTATAAAAAGGATCGAAAGTAGTGTAAATAATAACCATATTGAATCTCTTTGTCCATGATACCCTGCAACATATAACGCTATCGGATGAAGTGCATATAAACTAGCAACCAATCGGGGCCGTCCAAACTGATATTTTTTTGCAATATAGTACAGAAGAAAAATTATTGAAAAGTCAGCTAAAGCAGATGGAAATTTATAAAAACTCCATTCATGTATTTCAAATGGAATTATTCTAAATAACATTCCTAATAGAACAAATATATGTAGAGTAAATGGTGGCCAATTTACACACTGAGCAGTGCAATTAAAATCATAGACTGTTCCATTTCCCATCCCTAAATCTCGACCTTCAATAACTGTTTCAACACCACGTATCCATCCAGATGCATCACCAGTTGCTTCATAATGTATGGCTAAAAAAAATCTTAAAAAGAATCCCGCAAGTAATATACAAAAAAAAGTTATTTCCTTCCAACTAATTTTTTTAAGATAAGTCATTCTATGTTAAAATTACATTAATATAAGTGTATTGTAAATGATTAAGCAATAATAATTCTGGAAAGTTATTTTTGTGCTATACTGCTTACATTAAATTAATATCAAACTAAGAAATGAAAGGTGTCACATATCAAAAGGTACCATCAATTGAAAATGAAAAAGGAATAACTGTTGAATGGTGTAAAGGTATACCAGGCAAACAAGTATCTATTTATTATAGAAATGCCGGTCAATCTTTTGCAGATCACTATCATACAGGTGCAGATTCTTCAAAAAAACCTGAACGATTTTTTTTAATCAGTGGCAAAGTTTCTTTTTTTTGTGAAGATATGAAATCCAAAGAAACAACTTCGTTTATTTTAACTTCCGGAATGGAACTTCTTATTGAACCATTTATTTATCATAAAGCAGAAGCACTTGAAGATTCCATTTTTCTAGAGTATCGTATGACTGAATTTAATCCAAAAGATTCTGACACATTACTTAATTCTTAGAAGATATATTTATGAAAGACAATCTTATAAAAGGTAAAACAATTTTAGTTACAGGAGGTACAGGTTCCTGGGGTCATGAATTAGTCTATCAATTACTTCAAATGAATCCTGGCCCAAAAGAAATTCGAATTTATTCTCGTGGTGAACATAAACAAGTTGAGATGCGTAAATTGTTTCCTCAATCTAAACTTAAATTTATCATTGGAGATGTCCGAGATAAAAATATTCTGAATTTTGCAATGAAGGGTGTTGACACTGTCTTTCATTTATCTGCCTTAAAACACGTACCTGTCTGTGAAGATAATCCATGGGAAGCAGTATTAACAAATATTTATGGAACTCAAAATATTATTGAAACTGCAATTGAGAATAATGTTGGTTTAGTTGTGGATGTTTCAACAGATAAAGCAGTTGATGCATATAATTTATATGGTGTTACAAAAGCTTGTGGAGAAAAACTTATTATTAATGCAAATAAATATCCAAGTAAAACAAAGTTTGTATGTTTACGTGGAGGAAATGTCATAGGTACAAATGGAAGTGTTATTCCATTATTTAAACAACAAATTCTTACTAAAAATGAAATAACTATTACAGATCCAGAAATGACAAGATTTTTAATGAGTACAAAAGAAGCAATTAGACTTATTTTTGAAGCAATAAAAAAACATCAAGGTGGAGAAGTATTCGTTCTTAATATGCCAGCTGCAACAGTACAAACAATTGCAGATGCAATGATCGAATTATTTGGTAATAAAAAAACGAAAATTAAAATTATTGGTACACGACAAGGTGAAAAAAAGCATGAAGTTCTTGTTTCAAAGAATGAAGTACCACTCGCGGAAAATACAGAAGATGGTTACTTTACCATTAATCCAGCTTTCAGAACAACTGTTATTAAAAAACCATTAGCAAATGCAGAATTTAGTTCTGAAAACACAAAACAACTTTCGAAATCTGAACTTATAACATTACTCAAAAAGGAAGCCTGGTTATTTTCTAATACCAGTTCTGCAATGCCCTTATAAATTACTTCTTTATGAAAAAAGAAGAACAGATTAAACCGGCAGTAATTATTGCCACTCATGCTGTGTTTGTTAAAGAAAATGCAGTTTTTGGCCCAGGACACGCCGTTAGTTCTTATCTCACTCACAATGCAGTTCCTAACACATATATCATTCACTCACTATATGATGCTCGTCCTTCTGTAATTATCGAAAAAAATAAAGGGAAAGAAAAAACTATAAAAAAATCATTATCTCGTTTATTACCGGGACACTTTCGTTATCCGTTTGAAATGATAACCACTATTGCATATATTGCAAAACATAAAAATGCTAAGGTTTTTATTGGTTTAAATCCTCTTAATACTGTTGCAGGCATTATTGCAAAAAAATTAGGTTATATTAAAACTGTTATTTTTTATACAGCAGATTATGCTCATGCCAGATTTTCAAATGCAATAATGAATAATATGTATCATGCAATTGATCGTTTCGCTCTTAAACATGCAGATGAAATTTGGAATGTATCTTCACGAATTACAGACCTTCGCAAAAAACAGGTTGGAAAGAAAAAAAATATAACTATGCCCAATACACCACTGCTTGCAAATATGGCAAAGTTTAAAAAAGATAAAAAGAAAAAGAATAGTTTAGTTTTAATGGCAAATTTTACACCTGCAATTGAATATGAATTAATAGTTGATGCAATAGAGGAATTAAAAAATAAATATCCTGATATTATAATTTCATTTATTGGTTCTGGACCGAAAGAAAAAGCCATTAAAAAAAGAGTTAAAACAAAAAAATTAGAAAAGCATGTTCAGTTTCATGGGTATAAAACACATGATGAAGCTTTATCAATAGTTGCACAACATCAAATTGGTTTAGCATTATATGCTAATCAATTTTCGTGGACAGAATTTGGTGATTCTTTAAAAGCTCGGGAATATTTAGCTTTAGGTTTGCCTGTACTTATAAATGATCATATCTCGACGGGAGATGATATTACAAAATACAAAGCTGGTTTTGCATTTAAATTAACTAAAAAAAAACTTATCTCAATTATTGATAGTATATTTAGTGATAAAGAAACATATAAACAATTAAGTAAAAATGCAAATAAAATGGCAGAAGATATAGATTTAAAAAAGCTATTAGATACACATCTACACCCATTATTATGAATATATTTATAACAGGAGGAGCAGGACTTTTAGGAAGTACATTAATTAGAACTGCACCAAAAGATTTAACAATTTTTGCATCAATTCATGAAAATAGACTCGTTCCTAAAACAAAAAAAGTTACATTTGTTGATGTAGATATTCGAAATACAAAAGAAATTGCAACTGTCATTTCTCGCATTAAACCTTCATATATTATTCATACAGCAGCAAAAGGAAGTCCTGATTTTTGTGAATTTAATAAGGATGAAGCATGGAAGGTAAATGTTGAAGGAACAAGAAATATATTAGAAGCTGCTAAACAAATGAATGCAAAAACATTTTTTACTTCATCTAATCAGGTTTTTTCTGGCAATAACCCACCTTACAATGAAAAATCTCCAGTCTCACCAGTAAATCATTATGGAAAAACAAAAGTACAAACAGAAACTGATATTATCGAAAATGGATATAATGCTGTTATTGTTCGCCTTATGACAATGTATGGTTGGAGTAATCCAAAAGGACAAAAAAATGTTGTACCATGGCTTGTAGAATCACTTACTGCACATAAACCTCTTAAAGTAGTCGATGATATTTTTAATAATTTTTTGTATGTCTATCAAGCTGCAGAAGCATTATGGGAATTAGTGTTAGAAGACAAAAAACTTCCTAAAATAAATATTGCAGGAGCAGACACTGAGAATAGATATAACTTTGCAATTAAAGTTGCTTCCATTTTTAATTTAGATGAATCACTTCTTACGCCTGTTAAAAAAGATTACTTTAAAGAAGAAGCTCCACGTCCATTAAATACTATCTATGATATTTCACTTTTTAAGAAAACATTTCAAACAAAAGCATATACATTAGAAGAAGGATTCGCGCATATGCGAGATAATCAAGATATTATAGAATGGGAAAAAAAATAATATGAATACTGTTTCTATCATAATAGTAAATTTTAATGGAGTATCTGTATTACCAGCATGTTTCGATAGTTTATTAAAACTTAAAACTTCTGCAGTTGTCGATATTATTGTTGTTGATAATAATTCTAAAGATGATTCTATCGGGCTTATTAATGAATATAACAAACGTTTTGCTACAAAAAAAATACTACTCAAAACAATAAAAAACAAACAAAATGATGGTTTTGCTGAAGGAAATAATATCGGATATAAAGCTTCAAAAGGAGATTACGTTTTATTTCTTAATAGTGATACAGTTGTAGAACCAGATTTTCTAAATCCACTTTTGCAAACTCTTAAAGATAAAAAAATAGGTGGTGTACAACCAAGAATGATGCAAATGGAGCCACATGATTATATAGATTCTATCGGCTCTTACTTTTTAAACACTGGTTTTTTATATCATAAAGGTCATAATAAGCCTGTTCAAAAAAAATATCTAAAAAAAGACATGATTTTTTCTATGAAGGGAGCTTGCATGTTAATCAAAAGAGAAGTACTAGAACAAGTTGGTGTTTTTGATATAGATTATTTTGCGTATTTTGAAGAAACAGATTTATGTCACCGAATATGGCTTGCTGGTTATTCAATTTATTATTGTCCCGAAAGTGTAATATTTCACAAAGGTGGAAGTACCGCTAATTATTTACCATCAGGTTTTATTTTATTTCATTCATACAAAAATCGTATTTATACATTTCTGAAAAATTTTGAAATAATAACACTTATAAAAATATTACCTATACATATTATTCTTTGTGAAATTATTAGTTTGCTTTATTTAGCAACTGGAAAAATAAATTTATTTATTTCTCTTCAAAAAGCACTATTATGGAATTTGCAAAATATAGGTAAAATTAGTACATCAAGAAACAACATTCAACATAATATTAGAAAAGTAAAAGATAAAGAATATCTTGCTGTAATAGAAAAAACAGTTCGATGGGATTATTATTATCATTTATTTACAACCTCACTTCGAGGCTATCGTGATTAATTACTGATACAATAAACAGTTATGAACAAGAAAAAAAATACCAAACAAGTTTTTAAAGAAGATTATTTTAAAGAATATTATTATGACCTAACAGGTGATTTTGAACAAAAAGATTTAGAACGAAACAAAAATTGGTTTTACGGTTGGTTTAACCAATTACAACAAATGTACGATTTTAAAAATGGTAAAGGAAAAAAAGCATTAGAAATTGGTTGTGCAATTGGCGCTGCAGCAGACCTACTTTCTGAACGAGGATTTAAAGTAACTGCAACAGATATTTCTCCGTATGCTATAAAAAATGCAAAAAAACTTCTTCCACATGTAACATTTAATGTCCTTGACATTGATGAGCCACCAAAAAAAAAGAATGAATATGATCTAATTTATTCTTTTGAAGTTATTGAACATTTACCTGATCCAGAAAAAAGTATTAAGCACATGTACGAAATGTTAAAAGAGGGTGGAGTAATGATTGCCTCAACGCCATATCCATATAATTATGTTTACATAGATAAAACACATATAAATGTTCGGTATCCACTTGAATGGATTGATATTATGAGACGAATTGGATTTAAAAAAATTAAATTTATGCAAAAAGGTTTTATACCATATTTCTATAGATATTCAAAACATTTTCATATTGTTTTACCTTTTGGTGTTGGAACACCTTATATAAATTCTCCAATCTTTTTATATGGAGAAAAATAAAAAAGGCATTATTTTTGACCTTGTCATTATAATTCTTGTAAGTTTAATTCCTATTTTATGG
>CAZSUZ010000014.1:3845-36963 GCA_964610165.1 uncultured Gammaproteobacteria bacterium | reverse complement strand
CCCGAAGAACTAAAAATAATCCAGTATTACTTGGAGATCCAGGAGTTGGTAAAACTGCCATTATTGAAGGTTTAGCTCAACGAATAATTGCTGGAGATGTTCCAGATACATTAAAAAACAAAGAAGTGGTTTCTTTAGATTTAGCAGGACTTTTGGCTGGAGCAGCCTACCGGGGTGAATTTGAACAAAGACTTAAAGATTTAATTAAAACAATTACTGAAGGTAATGGAAAATATATTTTATTTATAGATGAACTCCATACTCTAGTTGGCGCTGGTGGTGCACAAGGCGCCGTTGATGCAAGTAATATGCTCAAACCTGCTCTTGCTCGAGGCGAACTTCGTTCAATTGGAGCGACAACACTAAAAGAATACAGACAATATATTGAAAAAGATCAAGCATTGGAACGTAGATTTCAGCCAGTATTTATAGATGAACCTTCTAAAGAAGATTCTTTAGCAATTTTACGAGGAATTAAAGAAAAATATGAAGTTCATCATGGAATTAAAATTTCGGATGATGCTCTTATTGCAGCTGTAGACCTTTCTACTCGGTATATTACAGATCGTTACTTACCAGATAAAGCTATAGATTTAATAGATGAAGCTTCTGCTTCAAACAAAATTGAAGTAGATTCTATGCCTACCGAGCTCGATGAAATTCGCCGACGCATTATGCAACTGGATATTGAACTTGCAGCTCTTAAACGCGAAAAAGATTTAGAAGATCGTAAACAATCGCTCAAAGATGAACGAGATACCCTTCAACAAAAACTTGATGATTTAAAGAAAAAATGGCAAACACAAAAAGAAATTATTTCTGAACTTCAAAAAAATAGAGTTGAGCTTGATAAATTAAAAGCAGAGCTTGAGCTTTCTCAACGAGAAGTTAATTTAGAAAAAGCTGCAGAACTTCAGTATGGAAAAATTCCAGAAGTTGAAAAGAAGATTAAGGAAGTAGAAAAAAAATGGGCAGAAATTCCAGATGAAGATAGACTTTTAAAGGAACAAGTAGATGAAGAAGATATCGCAAGTATTGTGTCGCGATGGACTAATATTCCTGTTACAAGACTACTTGCCACCGAATCTCAAAAACTTGTTCATTTAGAAGATGAACTCAAAAGCCAAGTTGTAGGCCAAGATGAAGCACTCCATAAAGTAGCAAATGCAATTCGCAGATCTCGTGCGGGCTTAAGTGAAGAAAACAGGCCAATAGGTTCTTTCTTATTTTTAGGTCCAACTGGTGTTGGAAAAACAGAAACAGCTCGAGCACTTGCCTACGCTCTATTTAATGACGAACAAGCAATGATTCGTATAGATATGAGTGAATACCAGGAACCACATACAATAGCACGTTTAATCGGTGCTCCTCCAGGCTATGTTGGCTATGAAGAAGGTGGACAACTTACAGAAGCTGTTCGTAGAAAACCATACTCTGTTATTTTGTTTGATGAAGTAGAAAAAGCTCACCCACAAATTTTTAATGCTTTTTTACAAATTCTGGATGATGGTCGTTTAACTGATGCAAAAGGTAGAACTATCAGTTTCAAAAATACAATTATTATTCTTACTTCCAATTTAGGTAGTGAAATATATACCGAAACTGATGATGCAAAAAAACGTCAAGAACTTATTATGGAGCGTGTTAAAGCTCATTTTAAGCCAGAATTTATTAACCGTCTAGACTCAATTATTATCTTTAATCCACTTGATACACAAATGATGGAAAAAATTGTAACTATACAACTAAAGGATGTGGAAGATAGATTAAAAAAACAAAACTATCATTTTGAATTAACTAACAAGCTTAAAAAACATTTAGAAGAAGTTGGATTTGATTCCGTATATGGTGCTAGACCATTAAAACGTATTATTAATGAATTAGTAGTAGATGAAATTGCACTACAAATTGTTGAAGGTAAAATTAAACACGGAGATCATATTGTAGCTGATTTTAAAGCTGGAAAGATTGATATTAGTGTAGAAAAACCGAACTAATCCTACAACCAATCATTATGAAGGAACATCACAACGAGCCCAACAGAGATAATTCCAATAAATGTCATAATTCCCATAAATACATGTGGCGCTTGTGCAAAAGGTAAAGCAACATTCATTCCGTAAATACTTGCCACAATCATTGGAATTGTCAAAATAACAGTAACAGAAGTAAAAAAACGAATTACTCTATTTGTATTATTAGTAATTATTGTTGAATATGCATCCCGAATATTTACGATACTTTTTAAATTTTCTTTAGAAATTTGAATTAATTGGTCATTATTAAGTAATAAATCTTCCATTAAGTCACGATCTTCTTCATACAAACGAATATAGTTATGAGAAAGAAGATTATTTAAAACTGTATTAGTTCTAATAAGTGCTAAATGAAAATCACTTAAAACACGTTCATATCGAACAAACTGCGCAATATCTTTGTTACTTATTTTTTCAATTTCATACGCACTACGTTGAATTTCTCGACTAATGGTATGCAAATGAGAGTTATACGAACTATTTATTATGGCAATAAGTTGTAAAAATAATTTTGTCTTTTGTGTTGTAAAGAATGTACTTTTAAGAAATCCTTCGAGAATTGGAAATTTATCTTTTGCAATTGTAATAAAACATTCTTTTCCGTAAATAAAAAGAATTGGAGAAGTAGTAATTTGTTTTTCTTTTGTTGAAGGATACCTGCTAAAAATATAATTTACATCATCTTCAACTTCCATACGTGGAACTTCATAAGGATCTATTGCATCAATAAGTAAACTTTCATCTAAATTAAACTGTTCCTTTAATTTTTTAAGTTCATCTGTTGTTGGTTCTTCTACATGAATCCAGCATCCAACTCGCACTGTATCTACTGTTTGAAGAGCTTTATCACGAAGGTTTCTATAATAAATGGTAATCATAAGTGTGAAGATAATATACTAATAGTATTGTTACATAGGATTTAATTATTACTAATCTGTGTTGCTAACTGTTGTAACTCTTCTTTTGAAATACTTAGTACTTCTGTAAAGGTAATTCCTTGCTTTTTTCCTAACATCTGAGGAAGAATATGAATATGTGCATGTTGTACTTCTTCACCTACTGTTACGAAACTTACAAAATCTGATTGTACTACATTTTGCACTTTTATGGCAACCTGTTTTGCTATTTCAAAATATGTACCAAATTCTGGAACATCGTATACCCATTGATAATGTGTCTTAGGTATAACAAGAACATGTCCTTTTGCACGAGGAAAAACATCCATGAAGGCCATGTATGTTTCATCTTCATATACTTTATAACTTGGTATCTCTCCACTTACGATTTTACAAAAAATACACCTTTGTTCCATACTTTTGAATCTTACACTATAATGAAATCATTGACAATCTTCTCAAAAAATGTATGATGATGTCATATTACAGTTTGAATAATTAGAAATTATCACCTAAATATGAAAATACATGTTCCCGCTCACATTCCAACGGACGCAAAGAAAATCTACGAAGAAAATTATCGCCTTATTACACATGGAACTGGTCGTTTAATGCTTCTTGCTGGAGACCAAAAAGTAGAACATTTAAATGATGATTTTTATGGAAAAGATATTGCAAAAGAAGATAATGATCCAGAACATATTTTTAAAATTGCCAGTAAATCAAAAATAGGTGTTTTTGCAACACAACTAGGAATGATATCTAAATATGGTCCAGATTATAAAGATATTCCTTATTTAGTAAAACTTAATTCAAAATCTCATTTAGTTAAAACAGAGCTATCTGATCCGATGAGTGCTTCATGGTTTGGCATTAAACAAGTTAAAGAATTACGTGACAATAGTGGTTTAAAAATTGCTGGTATTGGCTATACCATATATTTGGGTAGTAGATTTGAATCACAAATGCTTGCAGAAGCAGCTAAATTTGTATATGAAGCTCAATATGCAGGAATGCTTTCGGTTCTGTGGATTTATCCACGAGGCGAAGCAGTAAAAGATGAAAAAGACGCTCATTTAATTGCAGGTGCAGCAGGAGTTGCAGCATGTTTGGGAAGTGATTTTGTAAAAGTAAACGCACCAAAACAAGAAGGTAAAAATTCTGCAGAACTGTTACAAGAAGCAGTTGGAGCAGCAGGAAGAACACAAGTTGTGTGTGCAGGTGGATCTTCTACAAACGCTGAAAAATTTTTAGAATCTTTGCATGACCAAATTCATATTGGTGGAACAAGTGGTAATGCAACAGGTCGAAATATTCATCAACGACCACTCGATGAAGCAATTCGCTTTACGAATGCAATATATGCAGTTACCGTAGAAAATAAATCTGTAGAAGAAGCTGTCAAAATTTATAATGCTGGTAATTCTAAAAAACACGAATTTACTGAAGGCAAATCTGATATAGATTAATTGCTGTTATTAATTTAATTTAGAAATATGAAACGAATTAAAGTAGGAATAAATGGTTTTGGAAGAATAGGACGTGCTTTTACACGAATCGCGATGCTCCGAAACACATTTGATATTGTACAAATTAATACAAGAAAAACAGAAAACGAAATGCTCGCGTATGTTCTTCAACATGATTCTGTTTATCGTAAATTTGAACAAAACGTTTCAGCTACAGAAAATGGTATTGAAGTAAATGGCAAACTTATTAAAACCTCTCAAACCGATAATCCAACTGAAATTCCTTGGGGAGAAAATGGTGTAGATATTGTAGTAGATGCAACTGGTGCTTTTACAACAAAAGAAGATTTATCTCAACATATTAAAGATTCTGTCAAAAAAGTTATTCTTACTGCTCCAGCAAAAGATGATATGCCACATATCGTTTTAGGAGTTAATAATGATATGATCGATTGGAAAAATGAATCCATAATTTCTAACGCATCATGTACAACTAATTGTGCAAGTCCAATGTTTAAAGTTTTAAACGATTCTTTTAAAGTTATTTCTGGCACACTCACAACAATTCATGCTATGACAATGACTCAAGCAATGCTTGATGATACGGGAAAATCTTTTGATCGTGCTCGTTCTGCAACCCAAAATATTATTCCTTCAACATCTGGTGCTGCAAAAGCAGTTGTTAAAACTATCCCAGACTTAAAAGGAAAAATAGAAGTTGGATCTATTCGTGTTCCAGTTCCAACATGTTCGTTATCAGATATTTCGGTACTTGTAGAGAAACAAACTTCTGTGGAAGAAGTAAATAATATGTTTAAACAAGCTTCAGAAAATACAATGAAAGGAATTTTACATTATACAGCCGAAACTCTTGTTTCCTCTGATTACATTGGTTCACCATATTCATGTACATTTGATAGTAACTATACAAAAGTTATCAACGGCAATTTTGTAAAAATTTATGGTTGGTATGACAATGAATGGGGATATTCAACTCGTTTAGTTGATTTAGTAGAAAAAGTATCAGATTTTGTTTAACAATTTGTTAGAACAATATGCAGTTATCAGAAATTCCGTTTATTGATGATCATCATCCTAAACAAAAACGCGTATTACTTCGTGTTGATTTTAATGTCAGCTTAAATCCAAATTCCTTAACTATTGCAGATGATGCTCGTATTCGTCAGGCTATTCCAACAATTAAACTTCTACTTAAAAATAAAAATAGAATTATTATTGCTTCACATTTAGGTCGTCCAAAGGGTGCACCTGACCCAAAATATTCAATGAGAATTGTGTGTAACCAGTTAAAAGAATATTTACCTGATAATCCAATTCATTTAATTGATGATTTTTTAACAGACACAAGTAACACATTTGCTAAGCAGTCCTCTACTGAAATTATTGTGTTAGAAAATACCCGTTTTTATAAAGGAGAAAAAACAAATGACCCAATATTTGCTGAACGAATGGCTAAACTGGCCGATGTATTTGTAAATGACGCATTTGGCGTTTCTCATAGATCTGATGCTTCTGTTGTCGGTGTAACAAAATATTTACCTTCTTTTGGTGGACTTCTTCTAAAAAAAGAGATAGAAATGATTCTTAAAGTTATTGATCATCCAGAAAAACCCGTTGTTGGCATTATTGGTGGTGCAAAAATTGAAACAAAAATTAATGTTATTGATAAATTAATGAAGCTTACTGATCATTTAATTATTGGTGGTGCACTTGCCAACACTTTTTTATATGCCAAAGGAATTAATATTGCTGATAGTTTGGCTGAAAAAGAAGAAAAAAAAACTGCTATACATATTTTAAAGAATGCTGAAAAAAACAATTGTTCAATTATTTTACCACTAGATTGTGTCGTTGGAAATTCTCAAGAACTTGAACACGGAGGAAAAGTGTATAAACTAAGTGCTATTCCAAAAAATGGACAAATTTTAGATATTGGCCCAGAAACGCAAGCAAAAATTGGTACCATTATTGCAAAAGCAAAAACGATTATTTGGAATGGTCCAATAGGTTATTTTGAAAATATTCATTATAGACATGGAACAGATTTTTTGTATTATGCTATTACAGAAAATGCCGATGCAACATCTGTTATTGGTGGTGGAGATACGCTTGCTGCGATTTCTAAAAAAGAATATTTAGATAAAATTACTCATATTTCAACAGGTGGTGGTGCAATGCTTGAATTTATTGAAAATGGAACTTTACCAGGTATTGAAGCTCTTATTACAAATAGGAAGAATCAATAGTCATCCTCGAGAGGAGTATAGCGACGAGTCGGGGATCCAATATTTTTATTTTTTCTAGATTCCCGCCTACGCGGGAATGACATAAAATTAATATTTAAATATAGATTTATGGATAAAAACTTAGCTCTAGAATTTGTACGTGTCACAGAAGCTGCTGCAATTGCTTCAGCCAAGTGGATTGGAAAAGGTGATAAAAACGCTGCAGATCAAGCGGCAGTTGATGCCATGCGTATTCGTTTTAACCAAGTCGATTTTTCTGGAACAATTGTTATTGGAGAAGGAAGTAAAGATGAAGCTCCAGAATTATATACTGGAGAAAAAGTAGGTAATGGCAATGGCCCAGAAATAGATATTGCTGTGGATCCTCTTGAATGTACAGATAGTGTTGCTTATGGAAGATATAATGCGCTAGCTGTTATAACAACTGGTTCAAAAGGTTCACTCATGAGTGCTCCAGATACCTATATGGAAAAAATTGCAGTTGGAAAAGAAGCAAAAAATGTTATTGATCTTGATGCTTCTGTTTCAGAAAATATAACAAAAGTAGCAAAAGCACTTGGTAAAGATGTCTCAGAAATTACAGTTAGCATGCTAGACAGACCTCGACATGAAAAACTTATACAAGAAATTCGTCAAACAGGAGCTCGTATTCGTTTAGTAACAGATGGAGATGTTGCTATTGCGGTTTCTACTTGTATGCCAAATAACCCAATAGATATGTTACTTGGATGGGGCGGAAGTACTGAAGGCGTTTTAGCAGCTGTAGCATTGAAAATTATGGGTGGTGAAATTTTAACACGCTTTAAACCAAGAAATGAAAATGATAAAAAGAAACTTGCAGAACTCGGATTAAAAGAAAATCAAATTTTTACGTCAGAAGATATGGCAAAAGGTGAAGATCTTACTTTTACAGCAACGGGTGTAATTGATGGACCAATGCTTCCAGGAGTTATATTTACTAATACTCATATTGTTACTAAATCTGTTGTTATGAGAAAATCTTCAGGAACAATTAGATTTATTGAAACACATCATCAAGAAGAATAATTATTCTTGACTAAGTAAATTTATATCTCTTAAAATTTCTTGAGCATGTTCTTCTACTTTTACTTTTTCATACACTTTTCGTATTATTCCTTGCGGATCAATTACATACGTAATTCTATAAATTCCTTGAAATGTTTTGCCCATAAATTTTTTCTCTCCAAATGCTTCATAACTTTTGATCATCTCTGTCGATTCATCACTTAATAATGTGAAATTTAAGTTAAATTTATCTGCAAATTTTTTATGAGAAACCTGTGTGTCTTTTGATACTCCCATTACCACAATTCCACGTTCTCTTAATGCTTCAAAATTATCTCGAAAACTACATGCTTCTTTGGTACATCCTGGCGTATCATCTTTTGGATAAAAATATAATACAATCCACTGACCACTATATTGAGTAAGGTTATGCATATTTCCATTTTGATCTGGAAGTGTAAATTCAGGAGCTTGATTTCCTATTTGTAGCGCCATATAAGTATTTTAAAATTGATAATTTGTCTCTTACTAAATATTAACATCTTCTTTATCTTATTCTTTTTTTATAAAGATATTATAAGAATTCATTACTAATTTAAACGATCTATGATAAATAATATGAACCAAAAACCACCAGAACAAGATGTAATTTTAATGGGAATTTTTGGATATGTTCCATATCTTAAAAAAGATAGCCGTGAAAAAATTATTAGAGCTCTCGATGATGTTATTGCAATTGAAAATAAAATTGACCCTTTATAGCTCTAATTAGTTAATAATTTCAACAACAATATTTACTGGTTCGGAAGATGATACACGGACTATTTCTTTACTTTTCTCTATTGAAGGTAATTGGGATTTACTTGTTACGATATCATCTTTCATCCAGTAAAGAGTTAGATCTTCAAACGTATTCAGATTCCAAAACGTTTTATTTTCGTATATTGGAAATATAAAAATCATGCCATCAAAATCTTTTGTTGGTTTTCGTACAAACATTAGTCCTTTCTGCCAACGTTCAGGATTATCAGCAACAACTAATTTATATTGTTTACCTTCAATTTTTTTTTCAATTACTTTATAGTCTTCCCATAGTGCATGACTTACTGATTGAGTTTTGGTGTTTACGTTCTTAATATACATATATCCAGAAATACCAACAAGAATCAGTAAAACAATAAGAATTATAGTAGTTGTTTTTATTTTCATTCCTATAATAATGATACTAGATTGATAAAAATAATTTATGTATACTAACTCTGTAAATATGCATCATGAAGATAATTTTAAGCAGAAATTAGATCTAGCTATTCAAAAAAGGCCAAGCTTAACTGGAAAAAAACTATGGATTGATATAACAGTCTATAGTCTTCTTATTTCAGTAATTGTATCTCTTTACTACTTTTTACAACAAGGTACATTTAGTATAAGAATTGCAAACCGTATGATTGGAGATGTAAGTATGCTCCTTATGGGTCTTTCTATGGCATTAAGTGGACTTTGTTATTACTGGAACTTTGCAGATCATTTTATTGTGTATAGAAAACAACTTGGCGTTATCGGTTTTATTTATGCACTAATTCATACAATAATTGCACTATTTTTCTTACCTCGTAGCTTACCATTTCTCGTAAGATATCTTGAACCTGATAATATACTTATGTTTACAACAGCATTAATAGCAATAGTTATTTATTTAGGAATGGTTATTATCTCTACAAAAAAGGTAATCCAAATACTTGGGGGCTTGTTATGGAGAAGGTTACTAAGAATTGGATATATAGCATATTTTCTATCTGTACTTCATTTTGCATTAGTAGGATATGATCGATGGCTAGAGTGGCTTACTGGAAAAGATGAAAAATTATTACCTCACTTTGGACTTATTATATTTATGTATGGCAGTGCTGTTTTGGTTCTTAGAATTATACTATGGATATCTCACATCAATAAAAGTCCTGCTACAATAGAATCCCATGAAAAAAATTCTTTATCATTTTAAAAAAAATGATCCAGTTTTATATTCGGCTGCTTTAAAACTAAATGAGCCAATTAAACGCAAAACATCAGATAATTATTTTGCCTCTTTATGCGAGTCTATTATTTCGCAACAACTTTCTGTAAAAGCTGGTGATGTAATTTACAAACGATTTCTGCATTTGATTGAAAATAATATTTCACCAGAACATGTATTAAAACTTACTCAAGAACAATTACGAAATATTGGTATTTCAAATGCAAAAGCAAAATATATTCTAGATTTAGCTTCTAAAGTGCATAACAAGGAAGTTCATTTAGAGTTATTAAAAAATATGACCGAAGAAGAAGTAATTGCAGAACTTATTAAGGTAAAAGGAATTGGTCAATGGACTGCAGAAATGTTTCTAATGTTTTCATTAGGCAGAGATGATGTTTTTTCTACAGGAGATTTAGGTTTAAAACGAGCAATAGAAAAACTATATACAATCGAAAATCCTTCTAAAGAATTACTTCTTGAAATGAGCAAAAAATGGTCACCATATAGAACCTATGCAGCGCGCATTTTATGGCATTCACTTGATAATGTCTAATTCCTTTAAACTACTATAACTATTTGCAGAAACAATAATATGATCAAGAAGATCTATTCCTAATACTGTACCTGCTTCAATTAATCTATTTGTAATATCTATATCATGACTAGATGGCTCTGTATCCCCAGATGGATGATTATGAACAACTATTACTGATGCAGCAGAATTACGCAATGCCGGTTCAAATACTTCTCTAGGATGTACAAGACTTGCTGTTAAAGTTCCAATCGATATAGTTTCCTTATGAACTAATTGATTCCTTGCATTTAAAAATAGCGCAATAAAATATTCCTTTTTTTGTTTTCTAATTTCTGCAACTTGAACAATAACATCTTTTGGTTTTTGTATAAGTATTACATTATTATCTTCAATGTCTAATGCCCTTTTAGATAACTCAAATGCAGCAAGGAGTGACGTTGCTTTGCCTATGTCTATTCCAAAAATTGAAATAAGTTCTTCATAACTCTTTTGAAATAAATTTTTTAAAGGATATGTAAATAAAAGGCTTTCTGCAAGTTCTATTGCATTCTGTTTTTTATTACCAGTTCTAAAAAGTATTGCAAGCAATTCATTATTTTTCAAATTAGAAACACCCATTTTGATTAACTTTTCTCTTGGCCGCATGTGTACTGGTAGTTCTTTAATCTTCATTTTGTTATGTAATTGTATACATTATTATGAAAATCAGCAATATTATAAATTAGGTTGAATAAATGAATAAATTTTTTATAATTAAAGCTTATGGAAATTTTAACAACTATACTCGACCTGTTTTTACATCTAGACGAACATCTAGGTAATATTATTCAACAATTTGGTGCTTGGACATACGTTATTTTATTTGCAATTATTTTTGCTGAAACGGGTTTAGTAGTTACTCCCTTTCTTCCTGGAGATTCTTTACTTTTTGTAGCTGGCACGCTTGCTGGTGCTGGACATATGAATATTTGGATTCTTTATATTATTCTCTTAGTTGCAGCTATTGTTGGTGATACAGTAAATTACTGGGTAGGTCATTTTATAGGACCAAAAGTATTTGAGAATAAGAATTCAAAAATATTTAAAAAAGAATATTTAGAAAAAACACGAGAATTTTATGAAAAACATGGTGGTAAAACCATTATATTAGCTCGATTCTTTCCAATTATTCGTACCTTTGCACCATTTGTAGCTGGAGTTGGCAAGATGCATTATGAAACGTTCCTTATGTATAACGTTATAGGTGGTTTTATTTGGGTAACACTTTTTACTTTTGCTGGATATTTCTTTGGAGGACTTGAATTTATTCAACATAATTTTCACTATGCCGTTGTTGGAATAATATTTGTATCTTTAATTCCATTAGTTTATGAATATTTAAGTTATAGAAAAGGTCCAAAGGTTTCAAAAGCAGATATGAAACATGCTAACTTTAAAGATCTAGAAAAAACGTTCGAAAAAGAACATCTTATTGACTAATGTAACTTACTTTCTTTTTGAGCATAAATATTCTTATAATGTTGAATATGGTCAATAAAAAAGCAAAATTGCTCTTCGTTATTCATAAACATGATGCTACTCGCCTTCATTATGATTTTCGCCTTCAAATAGGTGCAGTTATGCCATCTTGGGCTATTCCAAAAGGGCCTTCTCTTGACAACACTGTTAAACGATTGGCGATGCAAACAACAGATCATTCAATGGAATATCGTAATTTTGAAGGAGTACTTCCTGATGGTTACGGAGCAGGACCAGTTATGATTTGGGATGAAGGCTATTATCTTCCTGAAATTGAGGTATCAAAAGGAGTAAGAGAAATTATTAAAGATTATGAAGAAGGTCAAAAAGTAATGAAAGAAGGACTTAAAAAAGGTGAACTTAAATTTACTTTATTCGGTAAAAAACTACAAGGATCTTTTGCTCTTATTAAAACAAAAGGATTTGGTGGACCTAATGCTTGGTTAATGATTAAGCATAAAGACGAACATGTTATAGAAGGGTATGATGCAAATGAGTTTGATTTATCGGCAGTGAGTGGGAAAAATATTGAACAGATAAGAACTGAAGCAGAAAAGAATAAATAAATTTTCTGTTGTCGAGAAGAAGAGGTTGATCTTTAACTACTGACTATTACTATATTAGATCATTGGTGTAATACTAAGTATGAGTTAAGTAACCCTATTCTGAATCCTCAATATATTTACTAAAAATCATTATATTAAAGCTCTGATATAATCTTTGTATGGATAATGAATTATCTATAGCTTCTTTTACAGCTGACAGTGATCTTGTAGATAGTCTAAAACTAGATATGTCCGATCTAACTCCTGGTCAGGATAAAGTAGTCAATGAAGTTGCTAACAAAATACAAAATACTATTGTAGATACCTATAAAGAGTTTATTCCTTCCTCGTCTTTATATCATGCAGATAGTGTAAATGATAGAGTTATAGTTTCAGATACACCTGCATTTCAAGAAATGTATGCTAATTGGGCTTCTGATAGTGACGGAAACTATCCAGATAAAAGTATACGTGCAGCATATTTCCCAGAAGGAAAAATCATTGCATTTGATGATCCAAATAGAATATGGGAACTTTATGCAGATGACGCTAAAGCTGAAGCAATAAAAGTATTTGGTAGTGAAGAAAAAGCTAAAGAGAATGTTGCAAGCATAGCATTTTTCGATTACTTAACTCATGAAATTTGTCATCAATATCAGGATCTGACGTTACCTGAACCTTTTGTAGAAATAAGCGCAAGATATTATCAAAGAGAAACATTAACAAAAATGAAATATGGATACATAATTGCAGACCACGATGAAGAAAGAATTGGATTTTACAAATCGTTAATTGAGAAATATGGAGATGATGTGCATAAACTTGCATTTGGGAAAGAAATAGATACTGCTAAAAAGAAAGTCATTTTGAATACATTTACTCCTGAAGAAATCGCAAGACTTTTTCCTGTAGAAAAAAGGTAAACTTAGATTATTATGTAGCTCCAAATGTCGGGGCGGCGAGACTTGAACTCGCGACCTTACGCTCCCAAAGCGTACGTTCTAGCCATCTGAACTACGCCCCGATGTGACACTTATTGTATCATATTATTTCTTAAAGATAAGCTATTAATTATCAAATAAACCTTATTGACATCATAATATATGTCAACTATTATTGATTTCAAATGAAAAGTATTTTAAGTAAAAATAAATATCTTAATCCCCGGTATTTTATATGGAATTTTGCATTAATACTTGTTCTCTCTTCATTATCTGGATTTTTATACGCAAAGGGATATCTAAATAATCTTGCTAGTGCTGCCGAAGAAACAGTTACGGTAAATTATTCTGTATCTACAAATAATGATATTATGAATCAGGATGGAAATCAGATTGCACGTGGCTCAAGTTACATGTGGATTGGTACAGCAAAAAATGCTACACAATCTTATTTAGGTATTCGATTTAATGGAACTATCATTCCAAAAGGTGCAGAAATTATGGCAGCTGAAATTAAATATACTTCAGCAACAAAGCAATGGATTTCAATGTCAACCGCATTATATGCTGAAAATAATTCCGCTCCACAAACATTTTCAACTGCAAATACTCCATCAAAACGTTCGTTATTACCTACGGTCAAATCTATAAGCGATAATGTATCTTGGTTAAAAGACCAAACATATGCATATGATGTTTCTGATGTTGTAAGAGAAGCATATAAACAAAATGGCATTAATGGTTCAATTTCCCTTATTATTCAAGGAAAAGGAAGTTCGTGGGGTAGAAAATTTATTTATGGAGCTCCTAACACAAAAAAAAGTCCGGTATTAACAATCAAGTACAAAATGCCTTCTACAACTGTTTCACCAACTCCAACAACTGTTGTACAAGCTTCACCAACTCAAATACCAGCCCCAACTAATAATGTGTCATCTGCTCCTTCACCTACTACTCACGATGAACATGGTGGTGATTCTGAAGCAGGTACATTAAGTCATGCAATTGGTTTATGGACTCCAAATCCAAAATATGACACATGTACTAAAGAAGAACACGATAGTTATCGTGTCCAAGGTCCAGATGGTAAATGGTATCCAACTTGGCATCCTCCTATCCATACAAGAACAGATGGTTCAACTTGTACTTTGGGACATGAACATGGAAGAAATCCAAGTGGATCAGTAATGATGCAACTTATAAAAGAAACCTATGGTTATGATGCAGATAAAAATGGAAAAGTAGAAGGTTCCGAATTAACAACAGCTGGTATACCTTTCGGGTATGTAAATGAACAACTTGATATCTATAATGCTTCAAAAAATATTGAAGCTTCACAAGGTATGAGACATGAAGATCATGTTGGTCACAAGATTGAATGGGAAAATAATTTACAAAGAGATTGGAGTACTATAAATGGCGGATCAGGCAGAATTCCATCTGGTATTTATTGTGATTTCTTTATGAAAATTCATCAAGGTACTCATTCAAAAGATGCTTTTACAAATAATCTTCACGAATTAGTTCAGGCTTACAAATGTACAGATGGTATACAAATGGCTAATGCTCAAATGCTCATTTTTGGTAAACCTGGTGGCTTTAGTGACGGTTCTGTAGCTGGAGGAAATCAATTTGTGCAAGTTGGATCTTTTACACCACCAAATGCTCCAGGTACTAACACAGGTTTAAGTCGTGCAATTCCAACAATCGGAAGAGTATTAAAGCATATATTAGTTGCTAATACTGCATGGTCACAATATAGTGAAGGAATCTATGAAGATTGGATTTCAGGAAACTATGTAAGAACACCAAACGGAACCCAGATAGCCTATTACGATCCGCATTTTGCAGTTTTTGGACCCAGCAGATTTTATTGGCCAGGTGATGATACAAATACATATGGTATTAATCGTACAGCTAAGGATATAGCTGATAATGTTGGCCGTTCTATTGATGTTTGTTATATGAAAGAATCTAATGGTGAAAAATATAGAGGAGGAGAATGTGATACTGTAACTAATTATGGAAAAAATACTACTCCAATTTCTTATGATGATCCAAGATCTCCATTTAATGGTGTCAAAAGAGAATTCTATTTTAATAATATGACTGTTGGAAATGTTGGATCAACTCGTATTTGGTATTCTGATCCTTTTGGTAATAATGCAACAACAACAAATTTTGTTGGGGCAGTAAAACATTATCTAAAACCTAAAGATACACCTGAAGCATATCAATATCCTTTTGAGTCGAATGCTATTGGCTCAGGTAGATACTACGGTGGTCAAGGAGTACATGCACCTAATTAATGTCACTTTTTCTTGACAGCCCTATCAATTAGCATTTAATATTATGCTAAATGACTCGAAGCTTATTCAAAAATAAATATCTTTCACTACCATATATTACTTGGCATGTTGTTTTTATACTTACTTTATCTGTTATAGCAGGGTTTTTATATGCAAAAGGATATCTTTATAATCCAACTACTGCAACACATGAGACAATCAATAGCACATATAACGTAACTTCAAATGACGATATTATGAATCAAGATGGGACTAAAATTGCTAGAGGATCAAATCAAATGTGGATCGGAACAAACAAAAATATTTCACGATCTTATTTAGGTATCCGTTTTACTGGAAAAAAAATGCCTTCAGGTGCAAAAATTACTGCAGCCGAAATTACTTTTGTTTCTGATAAAATGCAATCCATACCAATATCAACAACAACTTATATTGAAAATAACACGTTAGCTTCTGCATTTTCATCTAAGAATACCCCATCACAAAGAACGCTTTTAAGATCAAAAAAAATAAGAAAAGATAATGTTGCTTGGGAAGAAAACAAATCTTACACATATGATGTTACAGATATTGTGAAAGATGCCTATAAAGCTAATGGAATTAATGGTTCTATTGTATTTATCATAAAAGGGACATTTAATTCTGAAGCAAAAAAAACTTTCTATGGTTCTCCATCTACGCTCAAAAGTCCAAGATTACGCATACAATATAAACTACCAGAGAATAAAATTTCAAAAAAATAAACCTTCTTAATTAAAAATTATCATACACTACTGCTCATCTTTCGATACAATAAATCATGCTTAAATTAAAATTGCCTCAATTATATATAATACCCTTTCTTATAATTGGTTTATTTCTTTCCTTTGAAAATATAATAATCGAATTGAATAAATTAAAACCTTTTACTTCAATTGCAGAAACAACAGCTGCTTTAGGCGAAATTGATCAACGTAAAATGGAACATGCAGTAATTTCTAAAGTAGTGGATGGAGATACTGTTAAATTAGAATCGGGAGAAACTGTTAGGTATATTGGAATTGATACTCCAGAAACAAAACATCCCAATAAACCTGTCCAATGCTTTGGAAAAGAAGCTTCAAATAAAAATACTGAACTTGTTGAAGGTAAAGAAGTATTATTAGAAAAAGATATTTCAGATACTGACCGTTATGGCAGACTTCTTCGATATGTCTATTTACCGAATCCAGAGGCAACCGATGAAGCAATATTTGTTAATGAATACTTAATAGAACAAGGTTATGCGCAACTTCTTACCTATCCGCCAGATGTTAAATATGACAAATTATTACGAGATGCTGAAATACAAGCAAGAAAAGAACAGAAAGGATTATGGAGTGCATGTAATTAGTTATATTGTTTTTTAATATACCAAGATGCAAGTAATGTTGTAATCGGAACCGCAGAAATAATTCCAATACTACTGACCAATGTCCTTACTATTTCTGTCGCTATAACTTCCATATTCATAACATCCGAATAACTTCCTAATTGTGCATTATAAAACAATACAAAAAGTGGTAATGATGCTCCAGCATAGACTAATATAAGTGTATTAACAAGTGACGAAATATGGTCGCGACCTACATCCATTGCCTCTGAAAATACTTGTTTAAACGTATATTTAGGATTAGCCTTAATTAATTTATCAACAATAGAAGTTTGAGCAATTGTTATATCATCTAAAACTCCCATTGCACCAATAATAATACCCGCAAGTAACAAACTTTGAATATTAATTTGTTGACCAGGTAATGCTTGAATAAATACAGCCTCTTCTGCTGAGAATCCTGTAAGTTTTGTAAATGTAACAAATATATATGCCAAAACTCCCGTAATAAATAAAGCAATAAATGTACTTAGAACAGAAATAGTAGTTTGCCACTTTAAACCATGTCCGATATAAAAAGTTACCGGAATAATAAATAAGGCACCAAATAAAGAAATAAGAAGTGGGTCATTTCCAATTATTATTTGTGGAACTATAAATTTACCGATAATTACAAAAGAAAATATCATCCCAACAAATGAAAGAATTCCTTTTAAACGACCTACTGTAATTACTACTAATATAAATATTGCAAATAAAACTTGTAGAGGAAATCTTCTTACCCTGTCTTCAATCATAATTCCAAGGTCACCAGTATTTGGATTCTGAGCTATCGACACAATTACTTGTTCTCCTTCTTTAAAATTCTGTTTTGGATCATAAAACTGCGATTCCATTTTTTGATCCTTGTATGGTCCTTCTAAAATCCGAAGAGTAACAGAACCACTTATAATCTGTTCTACTTCTGCTTCATAACGTGGCACAACATTTTGTGCAGAAATGATTGAAGGAAATACACTTAAAAATAATGCAAGAATAAGAATAATTTTTTTCATAATTATGCATCAACTCCAACTGCTTCAGAAATATGTTTAAAACCATCTTTATGAGAAAGGTCAACTAACCCTCTATTTATTTGCGAGATAACTTGTGGCCCCATAAAAATCATCCCTGTAATCATCTGCACTAACGAAGCTCCTAATCTAATTTTTTTATACGCATCTTCAGCTGAAAAAATACCACCACATCCAATAATCACAAGTTTTTTCCCAAATTTTTTATAACTTAATTTAATAAGTTCGTTGGAACGTTTAAATGTTGGTTTACCACTAAAATTTCCTTTGCCCATTTTTTCAATTTCTTCTTTTACAAAAGTTTTGTCTTTTCTGTTTTTTTGCAAATTACCAAATATTACACCTGTTATAAAAGAATGTTTTACTATAACTTCAAGCATTTGTATTACTTCTTCATCAGTTTTTTCTATAGGCATTTTTATAAATACTGGTTTTTTTACTTTTAATGCAGATACTGCAGCTAATAATTGTTTTAATCCTTTTGGATCATAGAAAGAAACTTTTGTTTGTAAATTTGGACAACTTATATTTAATTCATAATATGCATTTTTTACATTGGATTTTTCAAAAGATATAAATGTAGAAACAACATCTTGTATTGCTTCTTCAAGAGTTTCAAGTCGGGAATCATTGGTAGTTCCAATACTTATTCCTACCGGAAATTCAAATTTTTTATTCTCTAATTTTTCAATAATTTTTTTTGAACCAAGATTTCTAAAACCTTTATTTACCAATAATGAACGCGATTTAGGCAGTCTGCCTAAACGTGGCTTTGGATTACCTTCACTTGCATGATTAGTTATTGTTCCTATAGTTTCAAATCCAAAACCAATTGAAGGAAGAATTTGTGGAAAAGCTGCTTCATAATCATACCCTGCAGCCAAACCAATTGGATTTTGAAACGTAATACCAGCGATTTTTTGATTTAAAGATGGATGAGTGTACTTAAACAGAAAAGCCGTAACTGATTTAACTAAAGAAACTTTGCCAAATAATTCACCAAATCTCATTGCGTTATCATGCACCCATTCTGGATCAAAAATAAAAAAAGCTGGCTTTCCAAATAATGCATACAATATTTCAATTTTTTTAGGAATTAACTCTCTGTACTCTTCTATTAAACGAAATCGAACAATTATATAAAATATAAAGCTAATAAGAGCAGATAACATACAGTACTGACACAATGCTTTTATTACAACAATTTGTAAAAATACTAAATAAAGCGAAAAGACAAAACCAACGGCAGATAATACAAATAATAATCTTCTAAATATTTTATTAGCAGTATATAAAGTTAAAAATACTAATACAGTTAATACTGCATAATGAAATAGACCCAACAAAGCAAGCGGTACACCATAAATTGTTGCATAAGAGCTGGTTAATACTGCTCCACAATCGGCAAAAATTCCAGTGGTACATGGGGGAATCTGCTTAGAATAATGTTTTAGTGTTAAATAAAACGAATCAAACAATCCACTAAATGTGAGTAAAACTAAACTTAAAGATAAAAATAATTCTTTTGTAGAATCTTTCTTTTTCAATGAAGATTTCATTCTTTTATTTTACCATGAATTAACTCAGCAACTCGTTCACCAGTTTCTACTGCGAAATTTGTACCACGATCCCATGGATATACTTGCTGCATATTTGCTAGATATAAACCAGCTATTGGAGTTTCAAAGGGAAGAATTTTTTTTGAAAAATTTGTAGTCACTACCGGTTGTCCAAAAGGCGCATGAAATACAGATACATCTAATAATGATTTTTTATAATTCGGATTTAGTTTCTTTAAATATGGATCATATTCTTTTAATAAATCTTCTTTTGTTAATGAAAAATATCTATGACCATGTGGTGCATATTTCCCTACATAGACAATATGATGATTCCCATAATGAGCTGTATTAATTAAATTTGTATGTTCCACTACTGCCAGAAATGGATATTTTTTTTCGCAGATATTAAGCCAATACACATTATTTGGCAACATGGGTTTTGATAACTCTAATACTAAATTTATAGCTCCAATTACTTTAAAATCTCTTAACTTTTTTTTATATTCATCTGAAAGTGACGGAGTTATTGCTGCAAAAATAATATTTGGAACTGTCACTAATACATAATCGAATTCCTCTTGTTTCAATGCACCATCAATTCTAAAATGTACTATATGTTTTTTAGCCCGTTGTTCTAGTTTTGTAACTGTACAGTTATATGTAATAGATCCTTTCTTTTGTTTTATATTTTTATCCAATGTGTCTGCGAAATGTTGAAAACCTTTTTCTGGATAACCTAATTCAGTTGAACGCGCTTTAATTCTCGCCCAAAACCAAGCAAGAGAAATTTCTTTATAATACTCTTCTCCGAATTTAGCACGAAGCAACGGTTCCCAAAGCATCATATACCCTTTCTCCCCCAACATTTTTTTTAACCATGCATGGGCTTTATATTGCTCAAGTTTTTTCCAATCTGCTAAATATTTTAGATATCCTAACACACCAGCCATGCGTATTCGTTCAATTAATGAAAGTTTTGGAAAAAAAAGCAATTGTAATGGTGAATCTAGTTGCAGTATTTCTTCATTAATCAATGATGACGTATTTGGTCTATAAAATACAAAATTTTCTTGTACACGATCTGCCAAAGATCTAATTGCGTAATCCGATGAAAATATATGATGATAATGTTTTTCTAAAGACCATTCCCAATTTTTTCCTTGAAAACCAATAGCTAATCCTCCTGGTTTTTTTTCTTTCTCAAATATACATACATCATGACCTTGTTCTTGTAATTTTAAAGCAGCACTTAAACCAGTAAATCCAGCACCTATAATTCCAATTCGCATGCTATATAATATCATCTATGGAGAAGGAAAATAAACTAAAACTTCTTGCAGAACAGATGGAAAAGGATTCTATGTACTCATCTAATTTTGTTGGAAAGATGGTTTTTGGTGAAGGAAATAGCAATGCAACAATTATGTTTGTTGGTGAAGCACCAGGAAAACAAGAAGCAGAAGTGGGCAGGCCTTTTATTGGTAGATCTGGTCAATTACTGCGTTCATATATTCGAGAAATAGGATTACAAGAAAAAGATGTGTATATTACGAGTCCAGTTAAATATTTGCCTAAACATGGTACACCTACTAAAAAAGAAATTGCGCATGCCCGAATTGATTTTATGAAACAAGTAGAAATTATTAACCCAAAAATTCTTGTACTTTTAGGGAAAACAGCAATGTTTGCAGTATTAAATGAAGATATTTCAATTTTAAAGGAACATGGGGAAATTCGTGAAATGGATGGTAAAAAATATCTATTAACTCTCCATCCGGCCGCTGTACTTCGCTTTCCTAAATATGCACCACTTCTAAAGGCAGACTTTCAAAAAATAAAAGAATATATAACTACTTGACAACTATTCATAGTAATGCGTATTATGAATGTATGTCAAAGTCAAAAATAATCCAAAAAAAAGAAGTAATGTATCATTTGGGTCAAATGGGATTTATTGCTGCTCTTATCGCAATTTTAATGGTAATAGTGACTGTTGCAAAAGCACAAGGTCTTTAATTTGTATTCAATTCTACAAATAAATTTAATTTCTTCTTACAATATCTTTACATTTTGCTTACATATCTTACAATGTTTAACAATTATAGTTTAGACTATGTCAATGATATACACCATCCTTATCATCGAAGATGATGAAGGAATACAAACCTATCTTAAAGAATTATTGCTTGATAGCGGTTACAATGTAATGACTGCTTCAGATGGCATTACAGGTCTTAAAATTATAAAAAAATCTGTTCCAGATTTAGTTCTTCTTGATCTTGGATTACCCGACATGAGTGGTGAAAGTGTATGTGCACAGATAAGAAAAGAAAATCCTGAGTTGCGCATTATTATGCTTACCGCAAAAGATACACCCCACGATGTCATTCAAGGGCTCAATATGGGTGCAGATGATTACTTAACAAAACCTTTTGTTGCAGATGTACTTCTTGCCCGCATTAAAGCACGATTACGAAGAACAAATGGCGATGATTTTAAGCTTATTATTAATGATTTAGAACTCGATACAAAAAATTTGGAAGTAAGGCGTGGTGGTAAATTACTTAGTTTAACTCCTCAAGAATTAAAATTACTGCAATATATGATGCAGAATAAAGGAAGGATTTTAACCAGAGACATGATCCTTAATAGATTGTGGTTATCCTCTGTTGATATTGAGACACGAATTGTTGATGTATATATCGGATACTTGAGAAAAAAAATTGATACAGGATTTGAAAAAAAATTAATTCATTCTGTACGAGGTTTTGGATACATGTTAAAGGAATAGTCTTACTATAATTTTACGTATCATTGATTGTCTACTTAAATTAGTCAAGTATTCTATTCATAGTTATTATTTTTTTAGAAAGGAGATAGCTATGACATTATTACTTTGGATACTACTAGGAATCATTGCCGGAGGAATAGCATCCTCCTTATTAAAAACGCACTTAACTCAAGGATTTGTTACGGATATCATCCTAGGTATTGTTGGCGCACTTTTTGGCGGTCTTATATTAAATATTCTTGGCCAACCAGGATTATATGATGCAAGCCTAACAAGTTTCATTGTAATTTTATTAGGGTCAAGTGTATTAATTTGGTTTGGAAGAATGCTTAATGGACAAGCTCGTTAATAGTTATTATTTTAAGGAGGTGATTATTATGGCAGAAACACAACAAGTTGCAGTACCAGCTCAAGACTCATCAGGAACAAATTTTCTTTTTGGAGTAATATTACTTATTGTTGCTCTAGGATTATTTTTCTATTTCGGACTCCCTGCAATTCAAAATGCAACGTCAACACCACAAATTACAGTACCAGATAAGGTGGATGTAAATGTAAATTCTAAATAAATATAAATCCCGGCTTTGGCCGGGTGTTTATATTGCAAATAATGTACCTACAAAATATGCAATAGCTGCAGAAATTCCACCAATAATTAAAATTTCACCAACGGATCTAAATAATGAATCTTTTGTTACTCTCCATCGTAATAAACCTAACAAAATTAATGCTACACAGGTTGCAATTATTGCAAATACAAACGTATTAGCGTGATTTCCAAATATAAAATACGGAAGTAATGGAATACTTCCAAAAATTATAAATGATATAAACGTAACACCTCCATTTAATAAAGGATTTTCGTTAGTTGGATCACTCATTTCTAATTCATATCGCATCATAAAATCTGCCCAGTAATCTGTATTTAAAGAATATATTGCAACAAGCTCCTGTGCCTGTTTTTGAGTAAACCCTTTAGTAATAAGTAATTGCTCTGTTTCCATTTTTTCAATATCAATATTATGTTTGATTTCTTTTAATTCTTTTTCCCGTTCTTGTTTATATCTATCTTGTTCTGCTCGCATAGATAGCAAATTACCAAGTCCCATTGATGAAGCATCTGCGAATAAATTAGCTAATCCAAAAAGAAGAACGGTTACATATCCTAATCCATTTGCATGAGATAAGTTTGCCCCAGAAAAACCTGCGACAACAGCAAAAGTAGTCACTATTCCATCATTCCCACCGTACACAATTTCACGTAAATATGTAGAAAATGGAGACATTTTATGCTCTTTACGAAGATGTTCCGCTAATTCTTTTTGAGAATAATGATGCATCTATCTATTTTACATCACTTTCCCAAAACTATATATGAACATTAAAGAAACGGTATAGTAACACCCATTAAGGTTACAATTTTCATAATACATACTGCAATCATTCCCGCAAGAAATGGGCGATAATTTAATTTAAAAAAACTATCCTTATCGAAAGCTATTGTTATTTTCATAAATAATAATTAATAAATAAATGATAGATTCTGTTCAAGCAGACTCTCACTCGTATAAAACTATATCAATCTGATATTTTTAAGTCAAATTATTGTAAATAATAGTTAAGGATACAGTAAAGATTGTTAAATCAATCTAAATAAAAAAATACTTGTATTAGTTTCTATCCTCAAAATATTTCTTACCAACATTTATTGGATTGTCTAAACAACCTATTTAAGCTATTTACGTTATAATTAAATCAGTTTTTTTAATTCTTACACTTATGAAAAAAATTATTGCTGTAAATAAGCCCGTTGGATTAACCCCTTTACAAACAATTGAACATCTAAAAAATCAATTTACAGATTATAAAAACGAAAAAATTGGATATGCTGGGCGATTAGATCCAATGGCGGAAGGATTATTATTACTCTTAATCGGAAAAAATAATCAGAATAAAGAACAATTTGAAAAATTAGACAAAGAATATATTTTTGAAGCAGTATTGGGATTCGAAACAGATTCTTATGATTTACTCGGAATAGTGAAATCTACAGTTAGTTTAAATACGTTTATAGAAGAATCCGATATCATCCATTATATATCTACATTTAAAGGTGAAATTACTCAGTTCTATCCACCATATTCTTCTGTCAGGGTACATGGTAAGCCATTATTTCATTGGGCTTTTCATAATAAATTAGACTCCATTACGATTCCACAAAAAAAAGTTACTATATTTGACATTCGTTTCCTTGCAATGGAATTAATTTCAGCAGAAGAATTAGAAAAAAATATTATAAGAAAAATTTCACTTGTAGATGGTAATTTTCGACAACAAGACATTTTAAAAGCTTGGGACTTATTTTTTAGACAAAATAAAAAACCAACTTTCCCCATCATTAAAGTTATAACAACTTGTTCAAGTGGAACATATATTCGCACTTTGGTAAAAAATCTTGGAGAAAAGTTAGGAACTAGCGCAACAACCTATTCTATACAAAGAACTCGTGTTGGAGAATATACATTAGACCACGCTATTACTCTTTTATAAAGTTATTCTGAAGATTTCAATAATGTAGGTATTGTAATAGGACAAGAAACACCCAAACATATTCTACTATCAAAAATTACTCGTTCTAGTGTCCATACCAATGACAATACTGCAACCATGATGAGTAATCCCACAATTGCTGCTTGAATTTTATTACGTGCTGCAGTAATTGAATCTTGATCTCCACCAGATGTAACCCATGAAAATGCACCAAGTAATAAATAAAATAATGCAGACAGTCCAGCTATAACAAAGAATCCACGAATAGCAAACGTTAATAAGTCTCCTAATGAAGGTATTTTAAAACCTAATTCTTCTTCATTTACTATTAATTCACTAGATTTTTCTTCAGAAGTTAAATTTGTAACAATTACTGTTCCTATGGGATCAAGTGTAACTTCTTCTTCAGAAATAACAGCAGCTGTTACACTATCTACAATTACTCTTTTCGCAACAACTTGATCATTTAATCGTATAAATCCTGTTACTATAACCTTTTGATCTTGAGCTTCAATATGTGTAACGCTCATTTTAAGTTCTGGATTCCACTCAATTTTTTCACCAGTTAATACATCAAAAGCTACAATTGAAGCATTATTTTTTTCATTGACAGTTGTAAATCCTCCACCAACATACATAACATCGTTAAAAATCAGTATTTCGTATACTCCTGCATTAAGCACTGGATTCCATAATGACAATGAATTGGAAACTAAATTATATGAAGTCAAATATTTTCTAGCCACTCCATTAATTACTTCAAAATCTCCACCTACATATAAGGTATCTTCATTAATTGATAATGCATACACAGGTTGATCAGTTATTATAAGATTATCTATTACTTCCTTCGTATTTAAATCTACAGATACAATATATTGCTTTGCTTTAGTATCAAATGTTGAAAATTGGCCTGCTACAATAAGTGTATTCTTATATAAAGCTAAATCATGAATTGGACCATCTGGTTTAGGATTCCAGTTAGTAACTGTTATATTTGCTTTTTCAATTTCAACTATATTTACTCTTTCTATGGTGTCTTGCTTATTAATTGATACAGTAGTAAATTGTCCACCAATATAAATATGTTTTTCGGATATTTGTGTTGAAGTGATAGTACCATTAACATCAATTTTGTTGCCATCTATCTCTAATGTATCAGCACTTATAATTTGTGCAAAAAAAAGTGAAACAAATGAAGTAAAAATTATTGCTAATGAATATTTAAAAAGGTTCATAATATATAAATCATTATAACAAAAATATATTTTTATAACAGCCTAAACTAACCAACAGTTGGCATTCTTCAATTGAATTTTATTCTTACATATATCTTATCTCTCTTTCACATACTACTTATTAAGGTCGACTATACTGCTTCATAAGTTAAAAGTTAATTTTATAAATTATATTGTTGAAAGGAGGTGTTATATATGGATATGTTACTTTGGTTACTACTTGGACTTATAGCAGGTTGGTTAGCATCAATAATTATGAAAACTGATAGCCGACAAGGATCTTTAACAGATATTATATTGGGAATTATAGGTGCATTTGTTGGAGGATTCCTTATGAATTTCTTTGGCCAAACTGGCGTTACTGGATTTAATGTATACAGCATTATTGTTGCCACATTAGGTGCAGTTGTTCTAATTTGGCTTGGTCGTATGTTACGACATTCAGCATAACTAAACTGATAAAGATAAAAGCCCTTCAATTGGTTTAAGGCCAAGAGGAGGGCTTTTTTATGCTAAAATTACAGTATCTTATGGCATACTCTCAATTTTATAAAGGTCTTATTTGGACTAATCATGCATTACAAAGACTTGAAGAACGTAAAATTCCTCAAGAATGGGCTTGGCGAGCTTTTAAATTTCCTGACGCAATACAAAAAGGTAAAAAAACAAACACTGTTGAACATATTAAAAAATATAATTCATTAGAAGTAACACTTATTGCTACCAAAAATGAAAAAAAAGAATGGATTATTATTTCTTGCTGGGTTGATCCACCTTTAGCAGGATCTATTGATATAAAAAAACGACAAGAATATTTAAGACGTAAAAATGAATCAATCGGTGAAAAAATTATTCGGTATATTTTTTCTCTTTTTGTTCCTAAAAAATAATGATTAAACCACAACTATTAGTGAGATATATTCACTATAAATTATTAATAGAGGAGTTTTTAATTTCATCTCTTTTTGCAATCTTGGGTATTAGATTTTTTTTAAAAATATCTAATTATCCCAGACTAGGTGGAGATGTCCTTCATATATCCCATATGTTATGGGGTGGGTTACTTATGTTTATTGCCATTATATTACTTCTTACTCTTATGAATAATGAAGTAAAACGCATAGCAGCAATCATTGGAGGACTTGGATTTGGCACCTTTATTGATGAATTGGGTAAATTTATTACAAGCGATAATAATTATTTTTATCAACCTACATTTGCATTAATTTATATATTTTTTGTTCTTATTTATCTTCTATTACATTTTATAGAAAACCGTCATGAATTTACAGATAAAGAATATTTAGTAAATAGTATTGATCTTATGAAAGATGCTGTTATTAATGATCTAGACAGTAATGAAAAAGCGCAAGCCATTCAATATTTATCCCAATCACACATAGACAATAATATTTCTCGTACTTTAAAGAAATTCTATACCGAAATAGAAGTTATAAAACCACGAGATCCACATTTGATAACTCGTTTAAAAAATTATTTTAAACAGAATTATTTCTATTTTATTTCACTGCCATGGTTTAAGCATGTTATTGTTTCTTTCTTTTTAATTCAAGGCCTATTGAGTTTAATTATTACTGTTCTATTAATTATCGAAAGAAACGTTTTTATTTTACCTGCTTTTCTATTACCACATTCATTTTCAACAAAATCATATAACCTTATTCATTTATATTCAACACTCCTTGCAATCATTTTTATTCTTATTGGAATAAGCCGTATTTATATTTCTCGACTGAGTGCTTATATTATGTTTAAGCGATCCATACTTATTTCTATTCTATTAACACAGGTTTTTGTCTTTTATTACAGTCCAATTCGAGCTTTTACTACTCTTTTGTTTAATATTCTTGTTCTTATAACACTCAATTATCTTATTCAAACCGAAAGTGATATTAAATCTATGAGCAAAACTACTTAATGTGCAAAAAGGATTTTAAATGTTCTAGCCAAGAATGTTTAGTACTCTGCACAACTGTTGATTCTGTAATAACTGCAGGCAACGAAAAATAGAATGTAGAACCTTCACCTTCTTCACTTTTTACCCAGATATCTCCACCGTTTTGCTTAATTATTTCTCGGGAAATATATAAACCTAAACCAGAACCTGTCACTGTTTTTTTTTGGCTATCAGTTCCTGCACGATAAAATGGATTAAAAATTTTCTCTAGTTTATCTTGAGAAATTCCTGCACCAAAATCTTTGACACCTACTATTACATCCATATCTTTTCTATGGACGTTAATAATTATTTCTTTTTCTTCTGGTGAATATTTAATTGCGTTTGAAATTAAATTAGTGAGTACTTGACCAATACGGATTCTGTCTGCTTCAACATATACATCAAGCGCACCTTTCATTTTAAGAAGATGTTTTGTATTTATTTCTAAATCATTAATTGTTTGTCTAATAAGTTCTTCAATATCAAAATGTTCAATATGCATATCTAATTTACCGACATTTAACTTTGATAAATCGAGCATACTTAAAACCATATCTTTCATCGTTTCAACTTTATTACTCAGTTTTTCTGTAAATGAAATAAGTTGTTCATTATTTGTTGCTAGTACTTTCTTTTGAACAATATGCGTATATCCTTGAATGCTTGTAATATAATTTTTTAATTCATGACTTATTGAACCCAATAATACTTCTTTCTGTGCTTCCATATCACGATGTTGTGAGATATCTTTAAAAATAATGACAACCCCAATTGTTTTTCCGTTAGTATTACGAAGAGGTGCGATAGTATCTTGAATATCAATAATTTTTCCTCTTTTATTTTTAATAGACATTGGACGATTAACAACCATATTTTTACCTTTATACATTGCTGCTTCAACCGATTCACTAAATACTTTAACTGCTGCATTTTCTTCTATATCGAAAATATCATGCAGTTGTTTTTTTTGCGCATCATGAAACTTCCAATCTGTTATTTGTTGAGCTTTAGCATTCATATACGTAATCTTTCCCTCTTTATCAGTAGCAATAACACCATCTCCAATACTAGAAAGAATTACTTGAAATTTTTCTCTCAGCTCATATTCTTGTTCCCTGGATTTACGAAGTATATAAATAAGAAGTAAAATAACTAAACCTTCTAATACAAATAAACCTAATTGTCGTATTTCAGTTTCTGTAAGATTAGTAAATGTTGGCTCTAGAGTATATGCAATAAGCCCAGCATTAACGAGTAACATAATAACACCAGAGATAAAACCCCAAAATAATGAAGTTAACACTATGAGTAATAACAAAAATACGAAAGCTCCATAACCAGCATTTAAATTAATAAGTTCGAGACGAAACTGTACTGTAAGAATAAGTAATGCTAAAAATGAAATAATAGAAAAAAATCTCTTCATATCTTTCTCCATTATACGTCAATACTTTTATAAGTTTTATAAAAATGAGCATTTTTTTCAATATTCTTACGTTCTTTTTATATTTTTGTAAGAAAACTATGTTAACATAGTTACATTAAGAATTTTCAATAACAATATGACATATCAACTTCCAAAATTAACTTACGATTATAATGCACTTGAACCTTACATTGATGCAACAACAATGGAAATTCATTACACAAAACATCATCAGGCATATATTGATAAATTGAATGCAGTTACAGAAAAACATGCAGAACTTCAGGGAAAGGATTTAAAAGAATTAATGATGAATTTTAATTCTCTTTCTATTCCAGAAGCAGATAAAACAATGTTTAAAAATCATGGTGGTGGTCATCTAAATCATACATTTTTCTGGGAAATTATGGCACCACAAAAAGAAATAGATACAGATCTTGTAGAAAGAATCAAAACAACTTTTGGCTCCGTAGAAAAATTTAAAGAAGAATTTAATAATATCGCTACAACAAGATTTGGTAGTGGTTGGGCATGGCTGGTGGAAACAAAAGATAAAACATTAAAAGTATATTCAACAGCAAATCAAGATTCTCCTTATTTATCAGGAGATACACCACTTATTGGTCTTGATGTTTGGGAACATGCCTATTATCTTAAATATCAAAATAAGAGACCAGATTATATTACTGCCTGGTGGAATGTGTTAAAACTCATATAACGACCAAACGATGTCGAGCAGATTATTGATGTTATAATGTGGAAATGACATTTCAACAAAAGCTTACAGCCATAATTGAAAAAAATAATTCTCTTTTATGTATAGGACTTGATGCTGATATAGAAAAACTTCCAAAACAATTTAAAACTGGAAACTATCCTCAATTTGCTTTCAACAAATGGATTATTGATGAAACGGCAGCTTCTGTTTGTGCATTTAAGCCAAACACTGCATTTTATGAAGCTCGCGGTATTCGGGGAATTGAAGAATTAAAATTAACGTGCGATTATATTCGTACAACTTATCCGAATGTACTGATACTATTAGATGCAAAACGAGGTGATATTGGCAACACAAATATTGGCTATGTAGAATTTGCTTTTAATTATCTTCAAGCAGACGCAATTACACTTCATCCATATTTAGGGTCAGAAGCTCTGAAGCCTTTTTTTGAACGAGTAGATAAAGCAAGCATTATTTTATGTAGAACTTCTAATGAAGGAGCACAGGAATTTCAGGATTTGCAGATTAATGGAAAACCTTTATACGAAGTAATTGCAAATAAAGTAATAACAGAATGGAATCAAAATAATAATTGTTTACTTGTAGTTGGCGCAACATATCCAGAAGATATGAAAAAAATCCGTGCCTTATCTGATGATATGACATTGTTAGTTCCAGGAATCGGCGCACAAGGCGGAGATATAGAAAAAACAATGAATGCTGGTTTAAATTCTAAAAAAAGAGGAATGATAATTAATGCAGGACGTAGTATTATCTTTTCAAAGGATCCCAAAAAAGAAGCCGAACAATTACAAAAAGAAATTAATTCATTTAGAAATTAACTATTCATTATGAACGATGTACTTTCTTTATTAAAAAGTGTTAATGCAGTAATTACCGATGACCATTTTGTGTACACATCTGGGAAACATGGAAGTGTTTATATTAACAAAGATGCCTTATATCCTCATACAGAACTTGCTTCTCAGATTGGAGAAATGTTTGCTCAAGCTACTAAAGATTTAGAAATAGATGTTGTTGCCGCTCCTGCTCTTGGTGGTATTATTCTTTCGCAATGGACTGCAAATCATTTATCAAAATTAAAAGGAAAAGAAGTACTTGGTGTTTATACTGAAAAGGATGAACAAAAAAATCAAGTATTTACTCGTGGTTATGATAAGTTGGTAACTGGTAAAAAAGTTCTTGTTATTGAAGATTTAACCACAACTGGTAGTTCTGTAAAAAAAGTTGTAGATACCGTTCGACAAGTTGGTGGAGAAGTTGTAAAGGTAGGTGTTATGGTTAATCGTTCGCCACAAGAAGTAAATGACCAAACAATTGGTGCTCCTTATTTTGCTTTAGGAGAATTACCTGTCGAAGCCTTTGATGAAGCAGATTGTCCATTCTGCCAGGAAGGTAGACCAATAAATACGACAGTTGGTCATGGGAAAAAATATATGGAAGCAAAAGGTTAGTAATTATTTAAGAAGAATTACTCGTGCTGGTGCCCCATCTATATCTATAAACTTCAGAGGAAGTAATACTAAAAAATACTCTCCTGATTCTACTTTAGATAAATCTACTCCTTCAATTATTGGAATATTTTTCTCTAATAAATTTGTATGTGGAGAATTATCTTTTGAACCTCTTTGTTTAATTGAAAGATAGTCAATTGCAACAAGTGAAACTTCTTGCTCTGCTAAATACTGCGTGGCTTCTGAAGATACAAAAATATAATCATCGTAAAATGTTTCAAATCCTCGAATAGAATTTGTTGTTTTTAATAAAATACGTTCACCTTTTTGAATATTCTGCTTTTCTAACGTTTCACGTTTTACGGAAACTTCATCTGTTGTACAATCGATTACTCGACAATTGCCAACAAATGTTTCTAAAGGAATCTGATCTAATGGTTCACCTCCACGAATAACATGTTGTGGAGCATCCACATGCGTTCCAGTATGGGAACCAAACGTAATCTTAGAAATTACAGATCCACCTGTTGCACTTTGCATCTCTTCAATTTCTATAGAAGGATTTCCTGGATATACAATTGTTCCTTTATGAAGTGGTAATGAAATGTCTATGATTTGAGTGTAATTCATTTTATTTATTAAAATAATTTCTTTGTCTATACAAAATAAAAAACAGACTAATAGTAACGAAAAGATATAAAATAAATATAGTAATTCTCGATTCCATATCTAGTTCTGTTTTTCCAAAAGCAAAGTAATAACCTAGTGTCAATGCATTAAAAGCCATATAATACAAATAATATATAAATAGTTTTTTCTTTCGAGTATAAAGTATATAAAAAAATATACCTAACATAATAAATCCAAGGATCGTGCTAAAAATATTAACAATTATATTATTTTGAATTCCCCAGGACACTACTTCATAAAGATAATTCGTAAAAAAAATCTTATGCAAGGTATTTCCAACTGAATAAAGATTTAATAAAACTAATAATTTGAAGGTAAGTGGTAATCTTTTCCATGCTAGTAATAATTTTTTTCCCATATTTATTTTTTAACTGCATGCCCGCCAAACTGTCCACGCAATGCAGAAACTACTTGTCCCACATAACTTGGATTATCTTTTGATTTTTGTCTAAATACAAAAGAATCTTTAATAACTGGTACTGGTTCTTTCATTTCTTCTGCTGTTTTTACTGTCCATTCACCTTCACCTGTTGAATTTACAGAACCTGAAATTTCTGCTAAATCCACACCAGATTCCATGTATGCCTTTTCTAACCAACCAATTAATCGAGATTCAATAACACTTCCGGTATTATAAATACGAGAAACTTCTTGTAAATCTAAATTATAATCAGACTTTTTCATAATATTAAAACCTTCACCAATTGCCTGCATCATACCGT
>CAZSUZ010000014.1:0-3745 GCA_964610165.1 uncultured Gammaproteobacteria bacterium | reverse complement strand
TAATCAGACTTTTTCATAATATTAAAACCTTCACCAATTGCCTGCATCATACCGTACTCAATACCATTATGAACCATCTTTACAAAATGCCCGGCACCAGCTCCTTCAAAATGAGCATAACCTTTTGGTATTGAAAGTGTTTTATACAAATCTTCCAAATAGGTAAATAATTTTTTAGAACCGCCAATCATAAGACAGGCACCATTTCGTGCACCACTTGGACCGCCAGAAACACCAATATCTAAATAAGAGACATCTATCTTTGCTAATTTTTCGGCACGAGGTTTTGCATCTTTAAAAAATGAATTTCCAGCATCTATAACAATATCTCCTTTTTCTAGAAATTTTTTAATGCCAGCTTCCCCAAAAATTATTTCTTCTACTGGAGCACCAGCAGTTAACATAATCCAAATAATTCTTGGCTTATTTGTAAAAGCATTCATAAAATCTTCAATACTATATGTTGCAGTTATATGTTCCTTCTCTGCAATTTCTTTTGTTTTTTCTGAAGAGCGATTATAGACAATAACACTCCAACCTTTTTCGGCAAGTTGCAAAGCAATACCTTGTCCCATTTTTCCAAGTCCAATAATGCCAATTTCTTTTATTAATGGTTTGTTATAAATTGTGTCCATCATAAGTTTTTTTTGGATAATGAAATAATTCAGGTAATTCTTGCTCCCAAGCTTTTACAATTGGTTCTATAAATTTCCATTGAGAAATAATTTCTTCAGTTGAAACAAAAAGTGTTTGGTCTCCTTTAATAATATCGTAAAGTAAAGCTTCATAATCATCTACAAATAAAGATTCATCATAGGCTTGTCTATAGTCAAAACCTAATTCATGTTCTTTTACAATAAAATCAAATCCAGGTTTTTTTGCCAAAAAATTCATAGTAATTTTTTCTTTTGGAACAATTTGATAATGCAATACATTTTGAGTAGAGTCTGTTACATCTATAAATGGAGAGGTTGATTGTTTAAATGTAACAATTACCTCTGTTGCATTTTGGCTCATGGCTTTACCACTTTCTATATAAAGAGGTACACCTCTAAAATCATGTTTATCTGATAATGCTTTTATCTTAAAATATGTTTCTGTATTAGAGTTATTTTCAATTCCTTTTTCTTCTGCATACCCTTCATACTGTCCACGAACTGTGTGTGTTTTAATTTGTTCTTTAGAAAAAATTTTAAGTGAAGCCAATGCATCTGCTCTTTCTTTTTTTATTTCTTCTGGGGTAAATCGGGTTGGCTCATCCATGATAAATAATGCGAGTAACTGAAGTAAATGATTCTGACCAACATCTCGTAACGCCCCAACTTTATCATAAAATTCTCCACGCTCATTGACTGTCGTTTTTTCTAGCAATTTTACCTCTATTTTTTCAATATATTTATTGTTCCAAGCTGGTTCTAAAAAAACATTACTAAATCTAAATGCAATTATATTACGAACAGTTTCCTTTGCTAAATAATGATCAACTCGATAAATCTGTTCTTCTTTAAATAACTTTCCAAGCTGCATATCTAATTTTTTAGCAGTTGTTAAATCTGTGCCAAAAGGCTTTTCCAAAATAACACGTGTCCAGCCTTCTTCTGGACTACAAGGAATTGTTAAACCGGTTTCAGCAAGATTTGAGAATATAGTTTCGTAAGCTGCAGGAGGAACGGCAAGATAAAATAGTTTATTAGAACAGACACTCCATTTACCATCAATATTACCCAAAACTGTTGCTAATGCCTTATAAGATTCCGTTTCATAAAAATTTCCTTTTACATAAAAAAATGCAGATAGAAATTTTTCGTATTGTTCTTTTTTAGGAAAATTTCCTCTTTGCATAATAGCCAAAAGGTGTTCGCGAATTGCGTTATCATCATATGCACGACGAGAGAATCCATACACACGAAAACGTTCAGGTAGTGCTTTCTTTAAATATAAATCGTAGAGTGCTTTTAATATTTTTTTCTTAACTAAATCTCCAGTAATACCAAAAATAACAATAATCGTTGGAAGTGTAAATTTTGATGAAGTTTTAGTATCAGTCGCCATACTGCCTAATTATACATAAATAATTTATTTCTCGAGTTCTACTTCAACAATTCGTCTTAAAATTGCAAGTGAAGAAACATACGTTGCTTCAACTCCTTCATATCCTAAATTACGTGTTCCAAGAGTTATAGCTTTTGTAAATGGTGTGTCGGATGCATAATGAATAATGCCAATATCCACTGGTGCATTTAGTAAACTCACCATTTCACGACGTGGATATCTGCCAAAATGTGCCATTTCAAAAATAGCATTTAAATAAGGTCCATTTTCCATTTCAATAATGGTGTAATCATTTAAAAAATAAGTTTGTATTGTTTCTACAGGATGCAATAATGTTCCTTTCGAAGAAACAACCTTTTGATTTATTAAAATACTGCCTGATTTAAAGCTTTCAAAATAATCTTTTGTGAAAGCGTTTGAAAACATATATGTATTCTCTCCGTATGTGTCCAAAATTGTATTTGGCAGAGCAATATCACCTAAATTTGCATGAAGAAATGAAGCTTTTCCTAAAATATAAATACCTTTTATGGTGTTTACATTCTGTAAAAGGGTTGAAAGTACTCGGTATGCACCTGCGCCAAGTGGGTAATCTACATTAATAATAAGCGCATTAGATTCTTTAATCGAAGAAAGATCTATTCCTAATTTATCTGAAAGACTACTTTTTGCTATATCTTTAACCGCAATTACTTGTGCATCAATATCTAAATAATGCTTTGCTTCTATAAAATCTATCCCTAATTTTTGTTCAAATTCTTGACGTTTTTTTTTAATTTCTGGATGAGTAACTTCATATTTTTTTAAGATATACCATAAAAAATTTTCTCTAGATCCTGGATACTCTCCTTTTTCAATTTTTTCCCAATAATCTAAAAATCTATCCATTTTTTGTTCCTTTAAATACTCAATTAATTCTTTCTCTACTTTTGTTACCCATCCAGTCATATTATTTACAAGACTATGTGTGTTTGAAGAAACAAAATATATTGGACGAGATCGCAAATCTTTGTAACGAGTTGTTTCTGCAATATTTTCAAACCAGCGTTGTGCAGCTTTTTTATAGTCAACATACGAACCTCGAAGTAATAATAATTCAAATGAAATTGGTTTTTCTTTTATTTTTTGTAACCAAAAAACTATTTGTTTATCCCATACACGAGCAATACGTTGCCAGCTTTCATTATCAATACCCAAAGCTTTAATAACTTCTGCATTTTCTGTTATATCTGTATCTTTTAATCGAAGATTCATTTTATTCCACTCAATTTGAAAAGCAGTAAGCAAGCAAACAATGTCATCGACATCTGTTACAGAATTAATGAATGCAGCAAGCATATTGGTTTCATTGTGATATATTTTCCTTCTTCGCGCAGGGGCAGTTACTGGTTTCCACGTTTCTATATCGTACCCTTCTCTATGAAATATTTCATCGGTTTGAGCCATTACAATTTTCTGAATCTGATGCATGAGAGGAGGTAATCGCAAGAATGAGTACATAAAAGCTTCCATATCAATTTCATCTGTTGAAGCCTTTGCATGAAGGGAAGGGTGCATATCTTTATATAACTGCATAACTTGGTCTATATACATGTTGCCTTCTGCAGTTAAAAAAGATCTATATGCCTTGATAAATACATTCGTTTTATCATCTTGAATAATTATCATATACTCTCATATTGTAGCAAGAAAT
>CAZSUZ010000013.1:0-40445 GCA_964610165.1 uncultured Gammaproteobacteria bacterium | reverse complement strand
GATAAATCATTCAAGTAACAAGATTTGTTAAGTGATTGTTTCACCACTCCCCCATGATTGTAAAAGTTCTTATACTCCAGCTGGACTTTTAGGAAACACATAAATATTATGTGAATCTTCAACTCTTTTAAGAGTATAATAGCCATCTTCTTGCTCTTCTTTAATATTAAATCCTTCTTCTTCCATAAGTATTGGTTGAAGCGCATTTAATATTTCACTATCAGAAGATTCGTATGTTACCCCCAGATCTTCATATTGATAATGCTTTTCAGTTGATGCTAATGTTATTATTATTTCCCCTTGGTTTTCCATTGTTTTGATAGTATAACACACTTACACAATTTTGTCAATAGTCGTTTCTCGGATTAAAGAGTTTACATATGAAGGTTCCCATTTTAATAAATAGGTTAATCCCATTACTGTTTTCTGCTTATTTTCTAATATAGAAATAATATTTATATTGCAGTCTCTGCACAGTATTCCCCGTATTTGCATTGAAATGTGATTATGGTCAAGAGCAAGCTTAGTGCTTCCGCTTTTAGGAATTTTTTTACCGCAGCAGTCACACTTTCCTTTTTGTTCTTTATACTTAATCTCAAATTCCTCCAATGTTACTCCGTATCTTTGTTTGTAATTTTTCTCTCTTATTCTTCTTTGCTTTGCCCGACTAACCCCACTTCTCCCCTTTTTCCCCATACAAGACACCGTATCATGCTAATTGTGTTTTTTCAATATGGAGTTAAGCGCTTTGCGTAGCCTTAGCAGCTTTTAGGGCATAATAATCGTCGATTGAACAAGCACCGCTTGTGCAAGCAAGTTCAGTACTTGCCGTTGTGAAGTCTTCCTTTTCATATTCCCAAATCTTACTGAAATCTAAAGTAGGAAATAATGCAGATAATTGATTATATTGTTCTTCTGTTATTTCTTCGTATGGCATTTGGCTATATTGAGCATCTGAAATTGGGAGAAAACTCATTCCACCAATTATGTTTCTATGATCCCAAACCCATTTTATTAAATCAATTACTTCTGTTGGTCTGTATGAAATGGTAACTGAAGGATTATGTTCAGTCCATTGTTCTTTATTTCTTAACCAATGTTCACACTGATCAAGAGCGGTTAATTGATTGCGTGTAATTGCACCTTCTGGAGATTTAACAGGAAAATGAATAACCCATGTATTTGCATTGTCACGAGTTTGTCCGTTTTCTGGGTCCATTGGAACATTCATTTCCTCCATTAATTTTTTAATAGGTGACTCGTTTTGTACACGAACATTTCTAACATAATAATCACTCCATCTTGCATGAAGTCCTGATGAACAATTAAACAATTGAGAACTATTCCCTGATGGCTTTACACAAGTAACAGAAACAGATTGATTAATACCCAATTGTTTAGCATATCTTCTATTTGTTTCAATTGCTTTTCGTTTAAGAAGTTTAAATATATCTCCTGCTTCTTTATTGCCAGGACTTAAAAGAGGACAATCCATTTGACCTGTTATATCAACTCCTAATAGTCTTTCTTCTTCACAATTCTTTTGCCAAATAGGACGAAGACCTGGAAATGTAGTCGCCATACTTTGAATAGTGCCAATAATTGTTGCAACTTCAACTTTCTCCATAAGAGTTGCTAGTGTGTCTTCTTTTCTTGCAATTGCCATGGAAAGGTTACAAAATTCATATGGTCTTAAATTAATTTCACCACACGGATTAGTTCCAAATTCAGCTTCTTTTCTTCTTCGTGGTTTAACTTTATTGGCATTTGCTCGTGAAAATATGCCTGGTTCACCACGTTGTCCATCCATCATTTCGTACATTTGTTTCAATATTTGTTCTTGCGTCATTTCCTCTGTCCAAACGGCTGAATTGTTTGCCATCCAACGCTGTTCATTTCCAATAAGATTATCACCATTTTTACAATTTCTCATTTCTTCATCGTCAATATCAAATAAAGCAATAAGAGCTGTTCTTCTTACTCCTCCTGAGACGATAGTTTCTCCAATTTTACAAGAAATATCATGTGCATCGATTGATCTAAGTTTTTGCCCTTGTCGAGATAAAATGATTTTTTTTGTGAAATCCAATAAATCTTCAAGAGGTTTTGGTCCACTAGCTCTTCCACCTTTTATTTTTAATGGTGCACCAGCTTTTCTAATATTACTGTAATCAAATGTTACATCCCCACCTTCAAACCATAGTTCGATGCCCAGTCTAAATGCTTCAGCCCAACCTTCTGTTGAATCTTCAATTTTAAAAATTGGATGTTCTGCTCCTGTTTGTGGTTGCACAAATGGTAATTGATCTACATATTTTCGCTCGACTGAATACCCAACCCCTGTTCCTGCCATTGCGATAATAAGTTCTTCAACAAAAGAATCAATCGAGTCAACAGGAAGATAAGAGCAATTATAAATAGATGCATTTTGACGATGTGCTGCATCTCCTGCCATTGCAAGAAGACGCATAGAAGGAGCAGCCTTCATTTCTAAAATAAATTGTCTTATCCTATCATATGTTTTTTCTGAGAGTAGATTATTGCTAAGTTCTTTTAGATAGTTGACGCCACGATCAACAGTTTCTATCCATGTTTCACGTCTTTGCTTATCGTAATTAAAACGAGCATATTTATCAAAGAATTGAAACATTTGAAGTGCTGTTGGAAAATATCTTTCAGACTCTTTAAAAGCTTCTTTTACGGACAAAGGAATCCCCCCATTTTCATTTTTCCCCATACCAAAATACAATTAACGGTTAAAAAAAACACCGACCCAATTTTTCGGTGAGTATCCCTAATGATGCCTGTTATTTGGCAGATTGTCAATAAGTCAAAGTGGATCAAACTATATTAAAAAAAACACCCCATATTTCAGAGGTGTTGGTTAGAGTAGAAGCTGTTGCGAACCCCGTAGGACTTGAACCTACAACCATTCGTTTTGGAGACGAAAGCGCTACCAATTGCGCCAGAGATTCTTAGTTAGATTATAACACCAACCTTATCTTATTGTCAAATCATTTTACACTTGACAAAATCGTTTTCTTAATGTTATATTTTGATCGCTTATTGGGAATTTTGGGTACCTATGGGAGAACTAAATTACACGACTATCAATCATGCTGCGCGAAAAAAACTGGGCATCTCCTTAAACGAATACGTTTTATGTGACTCCATCTATCATCTTGCAAACAATCCAACAAGTGCTGTTCCTGGTTGGTGCTATGCTAGTAAAAACACTTTAGCTGATAATTTAGACCTAGACAGGAGTACTGTTATTCGTTCAATTAATCGCCTTATTGAAAGAGGTCTGTTGCTTCGTGATGAATCTACTTCTTATTTAAAAACAACTCAAATTTGGTTTGAAGAAGTTCTCCTTACAAAGAGTGGCAAAACGCCACAAAATGTAAGAGATAATTTCTTACAAGGTGTGGCAAAACGCCACAGGGTGTCGCAAAATGCCACTAGTGGCAAAACGCCACACAATAATAATAATAATATATTAAATAATAATACTGTTAATCATTTAAATAATAAAATAGATAAACAGTTAAATAGTGTAACAGTATGTGTGTCTACAAAAAAATGTGGAAATTGTGCGAAATGTTCAATTTCTCCATGTACACCGAAACAGTTATGGGAAATGGCTATGAATGAAAACGTTTGGATTGATGATGTAAAGCGAAAACAGGACGATATATTACGCATGAAAGAATCTGATGAATTAAAAAAATACAAAGTTAAGACTATGATTGGAACGTTGCGGACATGGATTAGACTGGGAATTAAAAAAGGGTATATACGGGAAATGGATGAAATACAAAGGCTATTGTTACCAGATGAGCACCCTGACATAAAAGAAAAAATGAAACACTCTATATCAATTGCAAAACAGAAAGGACTCATATGACAGATTTTAAATCAATAGCACAATGGGCAGAAATATACCGTAGTCGAGGATGGAATGTTATTCCTCTATTCGATTATGCTAAGTCACCAACAAAAGTAGATACGTGGGATGATGATTTTGGATGGATGCCAGGATGGAAGCCGCTTGAAAACAGAATGGCAACTGACAAAGAATTTAATCATTGGTTTAAAGAACAAACACCATCTGGAATTGCTGTTGTAACAGGAAAAATAAGTGGAATAATTGTTGTTGATGAAGATTCTTACAAGGAAAATGGAATGAAGTTTGAACAAAGTAGTCCGCTTCGAGCTAAAACCGCAAGAGATGGTACTCATCATTTTTTTAAATATTCTGAAAGTGTCGGCACAATGGGATATAAGGTTGGCGTAAACATAGAAATAAAATCTGATGGAGGAATAGTTGTATTGCCACCAAGTACCGTTTGGACGAATAAAGAGAAGACCACAACAGGACAATATCAGTGGGTTTCCAAACATAAATTAGACCAACTGCCGCAGATAACAGAAAAACATGTGGAGCCGTTTCAACGTGTCGGTGGTGGTAATTCAAAGGTAGTTGAAGATCTGCACGAATATTTAGAGGCAGGAGTTGGGTATCAGCATAACAATTTAAGGACGATTGCTTTATCTGTGTTGAATAGATTTCCTCAAAAAGAATGGGATATTGCTGTTAATTTTATAAGAAGCGAGGCAAAGAAGTTCGATCCTCCACATCCTGAATGGAGAGTTGAAAAAATAATAAAAGATGCAATGACTTTTGTTTCCAATAATCCAAAAGAAGTGGATAAAGAAATAGCAGCAGAAGAAAAGAAATTTTTAAAGCCTAAAAATTTAAGTCAGGTTGCCGAAGAAAGACGTGAAGAAAAAGAGTTAGAAAAAGTTGCACCAAAGACTGGATATGATGAGCTTGATGATTTGATTATTGGCTTTGTACCAGGACATTTATACACAGTAACAGGAGATACAAATGTAGGTAAGACAACACTTGCTTGTAATTTTGCTGTAAAAGTAAGCGAACAAAAGAAAAAGGTTCTTTATTTTGCATTAGAGCCAGAAAACACAGTAATCGATTATTTGGCTTCAGTAAAAACAGGAAAAGAATTTTCAATGTTGACACAAGAAGATTATAATTTTGACGAACACGATATACATGTATTTGGTAAGCAAGATATTTCTAATATTGAAGATCTTCTCGCTGTTGTTCGCGAGTCAGAGCGCTATGATTTAATTATTATTGATCATATTGGTTATTTTGTAAGAGATAAAAACAATACAAATCAAGATCAGTCAAATGTAGTAAAGCAATTAGTAGGGTTGGCAAAAGAAAAAAGAACAGCAATAATGTCAATTGCACATTTGAGAAAGCGAGCAGCTAATCAACGAGCAGATTATATTCCAACAGCAGATGACATTTCTGGATCTGGAGCGTTTAAACAAGACTCAACAGAAGTAATTATTGTTACTCGCAAGAAACAAAGTGATGACCCTGAAGACATGAGGCTTTCTTCTGAAGGAAAAGTTATTGTTGCAAAAACCAAATGTGGACCAAACGGTGCATTCGGTATTATTTTTGGAGAAAAGCGTGCAAGAATTTATTCAGCAGCAGAACTTTGGGGAGAAGTTGGATTAACACAAGACCAAAAATTGAACATGCTTGGCTTTCCTGATAAAGATGAAGATCAGGATTGACAAAATATGTTAATTGTGGTATAATGTTAGACATTGGGGATGAATTGAATCGACAGATATCAGCTCTTTAAAATTGCAAGTCGTTGCAGAACGAAACTGTATCGCATATAAATGCAAAACAAAATACACTTACTGCAAGTGATAAAGCTTTTATAGCTGAACACGCATTAAGCTTAACTAACTTTTCAAATCCTTTTGCTTTTGTAAACTGATTTGGACGTTTTCACAAGAATGCTATCTGTGTGTGAATACGTAAAATGATAGCAAAAAAACACCAATAAACTTGTAAAAACAATTTTTAAGATAAATATTTGGAATCGGTTTCAACACCGACATCTCCACCATGGCCATTGGTATTAGCGGCAGAACGCTACTTTTGCAAAGTAGAGGGAAGAGTTCAATTCTCTTATGGTCAACATGATGAAATGGTTTTTGCGTCCACCATTGGGGACAATAACGTTTATTGGTTTAATACCTATTATTTTTATATGGGCGTGGTTAGTAAGTAAAGCATTGCAGAATTCATAGCATAATGGTTAATGCAGTAGCCTCTTAAGCTATTGATTGCGAGTTCGAGTCCCGCTGAATTCACACAAATTTATGGGTAATTTTATTAGAAAAATAATTGGGTTAATTATTATCTTGTTTGGATTAATAATGCCACATATTCTTTTGAATATTATTGTTGGAATAGTTGGTATGTATTTATTATTCTGGGATGATGTTATGACAGCTTTAACAAATGAAACACCTATAGCTTAACTGGAAGAGCAAGTGCCTTCGAAGCATTAGGCTACAGGTTCGAGTCCTGTTAGGTGTACATGTTTGCGAATATTGATTTGACATTCACAAATTTAGTCGGATATGTTTGTTTACATGAGAGAATGTTATTCATGCAAACAAATAAAACCTTTGACTGAATTTTGTTTTAGAAATAAAGAAAAGGGCACCTATCAAACAAGCTGTAACCCATGTAATAGAAAATATACAAGAAAATATTATCAAAAAAATAAAAAATATTTTCACAATAAAGCTAGAACTTGGGAAAAACAAAGATTTTATGAAAATCAATTAAAACTTTTGGATTTTTTAAGCAATCATCCATGTGTTGATTGTAAAGAAAATGATCCTATTGTTCTACAATTCGATCATATTAAAGGAAAAAAAGAGATGGAAGTGAGTAAAATGATCAAAAGTTGTAATTGGACAAAAATATCGAATGAAATTGATAAGTGTGAAGTTAGGTGCGCAAATTGCCATACGAAAAAAACAGCAAAAAGTTTTAGTTTTTGGAAAACTCTTATAGCTCAGCGGACAGAGCACATGATTGCGAATCATGGAGTCGTAAGTTCAAGTCTTACTAAGAGTACAAATCCTATTTCAAAATGAAGAGTTTAACAAATTGTTAAGACTTATAGGGTGAGCGAAATAGGTTATTAGATGGTACACAATCCATCTCTCAAAAGGTAAATCCTTAGAGTGATTTATCTCACCCTTAATGCCTTCCTAGCTCAGAGGCAGAGCGGGTATTTTACACATACAAGGTCGGGGTTTCAAAATCCTCGGAGGGCACACTAAATATGACAAGATCATTAAATAAAGTCCAATTAATTGGACATATAACAAAAGATCCAGAAATTAGTAAGTTGGATGACGGTTCAACTGTCTGTAATTTCAGCGTTGCAACAAATCGTTCGTGGACAACATCAAAAGGAGATAAGAAAGAAAGTGTTGAATACCATAGAATTGTTGCTTGGCATAAATTAGCAGATATTTGTCAAGAATTATTAGATAAGCAATTATTAGTCAAAGCAACCAGAACGTATATTGAAGGAAGAATTTCTTATTATACGTACACTGATAAAGCTGGAATAGAAAGAACAGCAACAGAAATAATTGCAACTGATATAATTATATTATCGTAAGGGTCTCTAGCAACAATGGTTTATGCGCATGTCTGAAGAACATGACAGCTTGGTTCGATTCCAAGGGGGCTCACATTTGGGTGGCTGAAAGAAATCTCTTCGCAAGGGAGATAAGGCACATTAGACAGCAGCAATTGCTTATTAATGGTAGTTTCCATAACCTAATGACAAATTACTTGCAGGTAACTTGTGGGGGTTTATTCTAGATAAAAATTTGCCCTCGCCCCAAATAACAGATTCCTAATCTGGCAGATCGGTTTATGCAGCGGACTGTAAACCCGCTTCAGGTTGGTTCAATTCCAGCGGTTAGGACATTAGCCCAATTGGTGGAATGGTATACACGTACGTCTAAGAAACGTATGCACCTAATACGGCATGAAAGTTCAAATCTTTCATTGGGCACAAGGTTTTATAGATCGGCAGATTTATAACGCGTAGCTAACCCTGAGCGTTTAAAGTACTAGTCTTAGTTCAGGGGGTCCGCCTCTATGCTGGAATTGGCATACAGGTCCGTCTCAAAAACGGATGAGAAATCATTGAAGGTTCAAGTCCTTCTAGAGGCACATTAGTATTTAGGAGGTGAAAAAGATATGATATTTGAAGTATTGTTACTAGCGGGACTATTAGTCTGGTCAGCAGGATTTATTAAGGACAATCATGTTCTTTGGATTTCTCTGTATTGGCTTGTTCTTTTAATTCTTGCACTTTTAGGAATTGTTTAACAAATAGTGTCAGCTAGAAAAAAATATACTAAGGAACTTTTAGAATTAGTGGTAAAAGAAAGTTGTACTTGGAGTGAGGTTTGCAGAAAGATTAACGTAAAACCAGCAACAGGTGCACAATCTCATATTAAAAAGAGAGCTATTGAGTTTAAGATAGATTTTTCTCATTTTGTAGGACAATCTTGGAATAGGGGGAGACCCTCTCCTTTAAAAAGAGACATAGAGGATTATTTAACAAATAAAGTTCACATTAATTCACATAGACTTAAGTTAAGATTATTTAAGGAAAATTTAAAAGAAAAAAGATGTGAGATGTGTAAGTTGACAGATTGGTGTGGAGAAGAAATTTGTTTTGAGTTAGATCATATTAATAATATTCACTCAGATAATTCTTTTGACAATTTAATGATTGTTTGTCCAAATTGTCATTCTTTAAAAACTAGAAAAGCCAGTATGGCGAAACGGCAGACGCAGCAGTTTTAGAAACTGTTATCCATATCGGGTGTGAGAGTTCAAGTCTTTCTACTGGCACAAAAACTCGTATAGCCCAACGGCAGAGGCAACAGACTTAAAATCTGTTTAGTATTGGTTCGAATCCAATTATGAGTACATATGGCATGGGGATTACCAATGTATACTGAAAAGATAAAAAGGATAAAAGGATATAAGTGTTATTTTTGTAAAAAGGAAATGGATGTTAATAATGGTTCGGCATCATTAGATGAACTGAATCAAGGATTTCATGCAAATTGTTCTGTTAACAAAAAAGAAAAAAATAAAGATCTAGAAATAATTTTGAAACAACTGCTCTAGGAGAAAGTTGGTAAATTCGCTACCCTTTCAAGGTAGAGGTCAGGGATCGTAACCCTGTTAGAGCACCATGGTGTTTGTAGTGTAACGGCAACACATTGCCCTGTGAAGGCAATATTCTCGGTTCGAATCCGTGCGTTCACCCCAGCTCTTATCGTCCAGTGGTTAAGACGATAGATTCTCGATCTATCAACAACGGTTCGACTCCGTTTAAGAGCACTATGATAGGTTGGTTAATTTTATTTATAATCATAATGATTATTTTAGAAAACAATAGATAAGAGTATGGTAAAAGATATTTGGGGACAAGAGATTAAAAATGGAGACTTTGTAGTTTCCGCTAGTAAGTCCGAAGGTGGAATGGTTATGGGTGTAATGAAAGATGTAAAATCCCAAACAAGAGTTCGCGTAGATTATAGTGATTACAAAAAAAAATGGGTTCCACATGACAAGGCAACGCGCATGTATACTCTTGAACGTACTTTGAAATTACCAGATGAAATGATAGTCAAACAAAATTTAGAATTGTTTGATGTTATGAACGATGTAAGAGAAAAATTAAGCTTACCAACCAACAGAGAGTTAAAAACTCAAGTAACTCTTGATAAAATGTTGGAGCAATTAATATAACCCCATAAGCTCAAATGGATGAGCAGGTCGGTTCTAACGACATGGGTGCGGGTTCGAGTCCTGCATGGGGTACATATTCTGAGGTGGGGGAACTGGTAGACCCGCCTGTCTTTGAAACAGGACACTTTGTAGGTTCGAAGCCTACCTTCAGAACATTGTTTTTTTACGCGGGGGAATGCCGACCCAATAGGAGGCTGAGTCGTGGCCAAAGTAACTCTGGTTTGGTGAAAGCTAGTGAGTAACCATCTACGGAGCGATACACAAAGTATTTTGACATTACACGGGATGTCACGATCCCCACCGTAAGAAAATAATATTCTCCAGTAGGCTAATCGGTAGGCCGCTACGCTCTGAACGTAGTAGTTTTGGTTCGAGTCCAGACAGGAGAACATAAAAATATGGTAAAAGGAACAAGAAATTTATTTGGAGAAGAAGCAAAAACTTTAACAAATATAATTAAAAAACTTTCTAATTTTGTAGAAGATCAGGGATATAATATTTTTATTCCTTCTTCATTAGCATCTCAACAGGTGTTTGTTGATAAGGCTGGTTCAGAAATATTAAACCAGATGTATTCTTTTAAAGATAAAGGAGATCGTGATATTTGTTTAATACCAGAAGTAACAGCAATTGTTCAAAAGGAATATAATGAGCATTGGATTAATACAATGCATAAGCCAGTTAAAGTTTATTATGCAACTCGTTGTTATAGATACGAACAGCCACAGGCAGGAAGATACAGAGAATTTTGGCAATTTGGAGTAGAGTGTTTAGGAGGAAGAGAAACAGACTTAGCAGAAGTACAGATTCTTCTTCAAACATGTTTAACAGAGGTAGGTTTATCAGAAGATTCATTTAAAATGAATTTTTTTGTTGAAAGAGGCCTGGACTATTATGTAGGAAGTGGATTTGAAGTAGAAGTCCCAACACTTGGAGCACAAAAGCAAATAGCTGGAGGAGGAAAATACAAGGAGGGTATTGGTTGGGCAATAGGAATAGACCGATTAATGTTAGCATTAGAACAGCGGGTATAGTCGAGTGGCTAAGACGCTTCCCTGTCAAGGAAGAAATCATGGGTTCGAGCCCCATTATTCGCGCATTATTTATTAAAAAAAATATTTATGGCACAAGGACCACAAGGAACAGGATTTAAATTTTTAAACACGTTTAAAAAGTTTTTAGGAAAAGGGAAAACTGAGAAACAAGCACGAAATATTGCATCTCAGAATCCAACAATTACAAAGAAGAAAAAGAAAGCTAAGAAAAAGAGTTAAGGGTTTATAGCTCAGCGGTGGTAGCAGTCGCCTTTTAAGCGATTGGTCGATGGTTCGAATCCATCTAAGCCCACATTATTATTACTATTATGATATGAAAAAAAACACAAAAACATTTAATCAATACACTCTTCAGAGTGGTATAACAGTTCAAATGGTATGGCTAGAATCTGGTCGTGCCCAATTAGGAGATAAGGTTACTCTTTCGGATTCAGACGATCCAAAAAGATGGTGGGAAGTTATAGAAGTTTATGAAGCAGAACTTCAGAAATCTGACATAAAAGATTCTCACGATTCAAAGAAATGGTTTGAAAAAGATCATCGCACAAAATTAGAAGGATTAAATCTATAATGAAAACGTTCGCTATTGGAGACCTACACGGTCATTATGATCAGTTTATTAAATTGTATGATCAACTCATTACGGCTGGGTTACAACCTGAAAAAGATACTCTTATCTTTCTTGGAGATGTTGTTGACGGTGGGCCACAAACAAAACAAGTAATTGATTGGCTTATCGATTATCAAAAAAAATATCCACAAACCGTTGTTCTTACTGGAAATCATGAACAATTAATGCTTGACGCTCTCATTGGAAAAGGAAAAATATATGGTTCATATGATCTGTGGTACCAACAAGGAGGAAAAGAAACATTTCAAAGCTACTTACCTGACACATTAACAGACTATGAAAAAGCTATTAGTAATCCCATGGATCATATCCCTGTAGAGCATCTAGACTGGCTAAGAACACGTCCTTGGTATCACGAAACCGATAGCTATTTTTTTGTTCACGCTGGTATTCCAAACCACACAGATTTAGATGAATTTAAAAAGGCAATAGACAATAATGATATCGATATGCAAAAGGCTGCTGTTTGGATTCGTGGAGAATTTATTCAAAGTATAAAAGATTGGGGAAAGAAAATTATATTTGGTCATACTGTTTTTCCATTTGGTCCATTCTTAGGAACAGATCCAGACAATGGTGAAAAAGTTCATCATATTGGCTATCCATTCATTATGAAAAATAAAATAGGTATCGATGCGATGCATCACGACAAGGGAAACTTAATTGCGCTTGAAATTCCAACAGAAGTGTTTTATTATGAACACAGTATATAAGCGGTAGTAGTTAATTGGCATAACTCTATCTTGCCAAGATAGGATAACGAGTTCGATTCTCGTTTACCGCTCACTTTTCTACGAGTATTTATCTTCCGATTTTTTGTATTGACTTTTTACCCTGTATTATTTTATAGTGTAATTAGTGTGCAAAAAAGAAGGGCCCCGAGCTGGGTGACTCGAGGCCGTGAAGTTGGGTTGGGAAAATTGGGTTGTTTTCACTACCAAGAAGATTGGTAGATTTGATGAAGTATACACATTATATATAAGTATTGTGTAAAGTCAAGCTCAACATAGTGTAAGAGAAGGGATAAAGACACCATTAGGGTCTTTGGTTAGAAAAATATGCAATCAATGCAATGACATGTTAGGACGCTCCCCTAACAATAATTAAATATTCCCCGCAGATAATGCGGGTTTTTTTATGTAAAAATATGTTAAAACGTTTTATGGATAAGGTTAAAAAGCAACCAAACGGTTGTTGGATATGGGTAGGCGCACCTCGAGGTAAGTCTGGATATGGTGCTATTAAGATGGATGGGAAGGTGGTTGACGCACACAGAGTGTCGATGGCTTCTAAATTTGGAAAAAAACTTCCAAAAGGAAAATATGTCTGCCATAGTTGTGATAACAGAATGTGTGTTAATCCAGCTCATTTATCTCTTTGTTCTCCAAAGGAAAATGCTGGTCAAGCAGTAGCCAGAGGACGAATGTAATAACCGATTACTTAATAACTTGACAAACAACACATTATGTGTTACATTTTCTTAATGCAAACAACACAAACAGTTACCAATACGATGAATAATACAATGTAACGGTGGGTGTTTTATGCTTTAAACACCCGCAAATAGGCGGGTTTTTTTATATCTCGGATAGCTCAATGGTGGAGCAAGCGGTTGTTAACCGTTCGGTTGCAGGTTCGAGTCCTGCTCTGAGAGCACATGGCAAATAGAAAATTATCTTTATTAGAATCAATATCGCATAAAGCCACTAGATGGATTGGGACTCCAACGTCCATAGTTGTCCATACGGTATTGTTTTTGCTTAGTTTTTTATTAATGCCAGTATTAGGAGTGGATAGGGTTATGTTAGCATTAACAACAGTAGTGTCGTTAGAAGCTATATATTTATCTTTATTCATTCAAATGTCAGTTAATCACCACAATTCTAGATTGAATGATCTTGAAGAAGATGTTGATGATATTCTAGAAGACACAGAAGAATTGACAAAATAAGGCGGTATAGCTTAAAGGCGGAGCGGTCGTTTCATAAGCGACAGGTTGAAAGTTCGAGTCTTTCTATCGCTACTTAATCCCGATTAATGTACGGTGCATGAAACTCTCATAAGGTTTTAGAGTGGTTCAATTCCACATTTGGGAACATGAAACATTATAGAAAGAAGTTCGATTCTTTAATGAAGAAGTTGGTTAAACGATATCATGATGATCCTGTCCGCGAAGTACAGTTAGCTAATAAATCTAAGAAGAAAAAAAGAATAAAGAAAATAGCCTTTATAGCATGAATGGAAAATGCAGGCGTTTCGTAAACGCAAGATAGTTGGATCGAAACCAACTAGAGGCTCCAAAGCCCTTTTAGCTCAGCAGGCCAGAGCAGCAATTTTGTAAATTGAAGGTAGTCGCAAGACGTTCGAGAGTTCGATTCTCTCAAAGGGCTCAAAATTTGACATTATAGACTTCGTTAATTTAAAAGAATATACACTTCGTTTTTATATTACAAACATATCCACGGGCAAATTTATAGGATAACTTAAAGGTTTTTTAGGTAGTCACTCCATTTTTCAGGAGTAAAAGATTTCCATATCTTCTTTTGGAATGAATACACATATAACCATTTAATATCTTTCTGAAATAGCACCAAATAAACAGGAACATTAAGACGATCTCCAAGTGTTTGTAGTAGCTCTCCTTGTTTGTCTCGCTTGAATAATCGATTAGTAATAGCTTGAAGATAGTTATCAGAAACAGTATCACTATCACATCGTGTTATATCTGTTATAGCAACAGGTGTAGGAAGTCCATCAACCATTCTCCATTTAATAAGGTCAATGTCAATAAAAAAACCATCAGTATTAATGGTTCGAAGCCAATTTCGGTAAGGGAGACTGCGATCTTCAGTATCGGTTCTTTGATATGCCTTCTGTCCTGAATCATTCAGTTTTTTTTGTATCATCTGGAATGTCAACTACAACAGCTTCCATAGTAAGAATCATAGAAGCCACACTACATGCATTTTCTACAGCACTACGTGTTACCTTAATAGGATCAATAATTCCTAGTTGGTACATATTTCCATATGTTTCTTCTTCAACATCATACCCATATTCACCTTTATTATTAATACTTCCAATATTTGTTAACACTTCATCAATGTTGGCTCCAGCATTACTTAATAATTTTTTAAGAGGTTCGATGAGTGAGTCAATTACAATATTAAATCCTTTATTTATATCGGGAGAACTTGTTTTAAGTTTTGTTTTTTCATGAATGTCGTACAAGGCAATACCTCCTCCAGAGATAATACCTTCTTGAATAGCTGCTTTAGTTGCTTCAACTGCATCAATCACACGTTCTTTCTTTTCTTTCATTTCAACTTCTGTCATTGCTCCAACTTTAATAATTGCAGCACCAGAAATTAATCGTGCTAATCGCTCTTTTAGTTTTTCTTTTTCAAAGTCAGACTCTGATTTAGAAATAAGATTTTTAATTTGTGATGCACGTTCTTCTATTTTTTCTGGCTTACCATGCCCACCAACAATCTTTGTTCGTTCTCCATCACACCATATTTTATCTGCAAAACCAAGCTGTTCTACTGTTGTGTCTTCAAGCTTCATTCCTTTTTCTTGAGAGATGACTGTACCGCCTGTAATAGCTGCTATATCTTCAAGCATTTCTTTACGTCTATCACCAAAACCTGGTGCAAAAACACCAACAGGATGAAGTCGTCCGCTTTCTTTATTTAAAATAAGGGTGCCGAGAGCTGCTCCATCAATATTGGGTGCGACAATAAGGATTTCTATGCGTTTTGTTTCTTCAACAAAGCGTTTTAAAAATGCAGCAAGATCTTGCGCTGAAGATATTTGATGGTCAGTGATTAAGATGTGTGGCGATTCAAGCTCTGCTTCTCCTTTTGCAGGATCAGTTGCAAAATAGGCAGATACGAATCCTTTATCAAACTCCATACCTTCTTTATAATCGACTGTGGTAGATACCCCAGCACCCTCTTCCACTGTTATAACTCCGTCTTTTCCAACTTTATTAAATGCTTCAGCAATCATCTGTCCCAGTTCTTGTGAGGCAGAAGATACCGTTGCAACTTGTTCTATTTCTTCTTTTGTTTCAACTTTTTTTGATTGTTTCTTTAAATCTTCTACTACTAATGTACATGCAAGTTCAATCCCTTTTTTCATAACCATAGGATTAGCACCTTTATTTATTTCTTTTATTCCTTTTTCAATTATTTTATGTGCAAGAAGAGTTGAAGTTGTTGTTCCATCTCCTGCACGATCTGCGGTTTTACCTGATGCTTGTTGTACAAGTCTTGCTCCAAAGTTTTCAAATGGGTCTGGAAGTTCGATCTCTCGAGCAACAGACACACCATCATGTAATACAATTGGCTCAACCCATTTTTTATCTAGTCCAACGTTTCTTCCTTTTGGACCAAGAGTAATTACAACTGTTTCAGCTAATTGTTCTACACCTGATAATAATTTTTTACGCACTTCTTCTCCTCGAATAATTCTTTTTGCCATGTTAAGCTTTTTCAATTAATAAAATTTCATCTTCATCTATCATGAGATATTCTTTATTTTCTAATGTTAAGTTGACAGCATCTGACTCAAAAAAATATACAATGTCATCTGGTTTAACTATCATTGGTCTTATCTTTCCGTCATAATTAACGTCTCCTTGACCAACAGCAATAACAATTGCTCTGCTTGGTTCTCGTGGGGATTGAGTGATGATAAGTGGAGTGTTCTGTTCTTGTTTAATTTTTTCGACAAGGACATTTGATTGTAGTGGTTCGTAAGTCATATATACACTTTATATACGACTAATTTTAAATTTGTCAAGTAGAATTATATTTTATATAGTTTTGTCTGTAGCATGTAGTCTGTTGGGAGATATAATTGTGCATCAATTCTTTCGTTTCGAATTGTCAAGTAAAGCCTTGTATCAGTTTCAAAGTCATTTGTTATTTTCCAACCTCCATATTTTAGTTGGTTTCTACATTCTCTAAATATTTTTTTTCTTTTTCTACCATCATATTCATCAATGCAAAGTTTAATTTCGACTCCTATTTTTATGTCGAGTTGCCAATCACATCTCTGGCATTTGTTTAATTCGATAGCACATTGTGTGCAACGCACAGGAATATTAGTTGATCCATAAGATATTTTTCTGTGACAGTTAGTACAGATATAGTCTCTAAAGGCTGCTCCGCCAATTAGTTCTGCTGTGTTGTGATAAAAACAAAGTTGTTCCATATATTATTCATTTATAAATTTCTTAATATCGACAAGGAACAGTCCAATACCAAGAGTGGAGACAATAAATATGAAGGCAAAAAGTATTTTTATACATTTAATAAATATTTTCATAATATGTTTTGTGAATTATTAATTATTAGGACTACTTAAATTTCTTTTAATAACTATCATCCAGAACAATGCCCAAATAGATGTTCCTATAGCCATAGGGTGTATCGTTGTTGCAAGATAAACAAATAATAACCAAGATACAAATCCGACAAACAACATACATATATCTGCCAGAATTATTCTTAGATGTTTTTTCATATTAAGATGTAGGTTTAATTATTGATAATAAATCTTGCAAAATATAATAGTCTGGGTTTATAAATCTCCCAACGCTTGCCCCTATACACACTAAGAATAGTGCAAATGCTCCAAACATACCAAAGATTGCGAGACCTGGAAGGAATCCTTTATCATAACCACCAGATTCATCATCCCATTGTTTAAGTTTTTTAAAGTTTGTAAGCAATGCTATTAACACTCCTAAAAACAACACCGCTGCAATAAGCCATTGTGTTCCATATACAATTTGTTGTTTGTAATATACTTTATACACCCATTCTCCACCCTGCCCTAGTTTTTCAACAACAGGAGTTAATGCTATTTGTAACTGTTGAATAGCTTCTTTATTGATCACTGGATTTTCCATATAGTTTTTTTAATAATTAATAATATAAATTAGACGTGAATAATGTCTGTGACAATTCCTTTTTCATAGGCTTGATTAGTTGTTAAGAAAACTTGTTTCCGTAAAAAATAACTTCCTAGATCAACATTGTTTTCTAGCAATAGTTCTTTTCCCCATTCGTTTCTATTTTTAAGTTGTTCTGTATAAAACAAATTTGTCCAAAGATTATTTGTTCTACAGTTGTGCGCTAAAAAAGTAGTACCATTTACTGCCAGTCGTTTTTTTCCAGCTAGAAAGATAGTAAATGCAGCAGATTCAACAATGGACATGCCAATGGTTCTTATTTTGAACGACTTGACTGCTGAGTATATACCGTGTGCTATGTCTGCATCTCCACCATGTGAATTAATAACTAAGGTGCTTTTTTCTTTATATAGTTTTAAATGATCCAATATTTTTATTAAGCTATTTTCTTCAATACCTCCTATATGGTGGTATGTTTTTTTGTCAATTAATATTTTATTAAGTTCGATGCTCATATTGTGTAATAACGTATAATTAAATACTCGCCCAGAGGTTTCCCTCTGAGCAGAATAGATTAGTTTCTCTTTGCTCCGTGTGCGTCTTTAGATTCTTTTCTGACATGCAATAGTATTGCAATACCTAAAAGAATGATAGCCACACTTTGAGCGATATTCATTGTGTCCATGTGTTCTTGTAAAATTTATAATGTGTTAATCAATAGGTTCGATGACTTGATAATTGATTATCAATCTATGTCATTTTCTATTTCTTTTAATTTATCCCACTCTTTACTACTTGGTACAAAAATATTTACATAATGTTCTTGACTTCTAACAGGCTTGTGACTTGATATCCTTACTGTTCTTGCGTCTCTATCATTAAATTTAATATATAGCGACACGCTCTTTTCACTTGTATTTACCATTCGAGTTGTTACGTTTATGTTTAATGAGTTAAACATTTTCTTTAAACCTTTTTCTAGTATTCGTAATTGTTCTGGTGTGAATTCCATAGGTAGTCTTATAAATTTAAACGAAAAATGATATAATTTGCGGTCGCGTCTATAAATTTATTTTTATCTGTAGAGTATTTGTATAAATCATATAAACCAACAACTTTTTTCTTTTCTACCTTTACTTTTTTATAGTTTTTAAATGCATCTACAAATGCATTTACAACTTCTTTTCTAGTAAGTATTTCCTTATTCCCCATATGTTTTATCCTTCCTGTGAAACTGTTATTTTTTTTAATACAATAACTGTATGAGGAAAATCTGAATCATCTAAAAAATATCTAATTTCATCATAACCATTCTTACTAGCATAATTCTCATCTTTATCTACTACTTCCATTTCTAAATCTTCTGGAGCTATTTTTTTATATAATATTTTCATACTCTTATCCTTCCTTTGATGGTGGAATAGAACTTGTAACTTCTTCTTCGTCTTCTTGACTTAAATTTATAACATTAGGAAAATTATTTTTAAATAATTTACTTTGATTACAATCACAAGAATTTACTGTTTGTCTATCAACTTTTCCATCACCTATAATTAAAGCCCAACAATAGTTTTGATGATATATTTTCTTATCTCCCATACTGTTTTATTTAGAACTATTAATTTGCCTACGAATTTTTAATTTCCAATCTTTAAAGAATTGTTTAGTTATCTTGTCTATTAATTTCCAATTTATTTTCATTCTGTTTTATTATCTGTTGAACTTAATAATTCTTTAATCTTTCCACTTTTTACAACTTCTTCATATTCTGCCTGTACTTGTGCGCAGTCCTTACATTCCTCACCATAAGGATGAGTAACTGTCCCATGAGATGCAAATAGATTTTTCACTTCTCCCTCCTCTTTAATTGGGGATTGGAGAGAATCTAAAACTTTATTCAAAGCACTATTCCATCCTCCTATCTTAGCGAAATATTCACTAGTTCCATTCCCGTCTGGAAATTCAGGAGTAGGTTCTGAAGCAGTTTTTATTTCGTGTTTCCACTCAAGTTTTATTACTTTATCTTTTATTTCCGCAACCACATCCCTTTGTATTGTTTCAATCATAAAAGCATTTGCTTTCTTTGCTGCTTGATAGCCATTCTCATACGCCTCCCTCTGTATAGATGTGATGGTGGAACGGAGGAAGGCTTCTATATCTCCAAGTCCATATTCATCATCTCTGTGAATATCCAAAGGAAGAATTAAAGCATAATATTCTTTATTGTTTTCATCGTATTTAACAGTTAGAAGATTAAACTTCTCTCTAAATTGTTTGATTATTTTTTCTTCAGTGTTCATGATGTTTTTTGAGAATTAATAAGTTTTTCTAAATCTTCTTTTGTATATCTCGGCTGATGATTCTTCATCCATTCAATTTCATTTATTATGCTACAAGCTCTACTGACAGCATTTTCAAACCCATAATCAAATGGATATTCTGTTTTATCATCATAAGTCATACCAAAGTCCAAACTATCTTGAAGTACCAATTTTACTGCTAATTCATATACTTCTTTAGATACACCGTTTGTAAAGTTTCCCCATGTTGTTTCTTTAGGTATATTATCTACATGGAAACATCCAGCCCAATAAGTAGGACTACCTCCATTATCAACAGTCTTAATTGGCTTTATTTTCCTTCCACACCTTTCACAAACATTGTTTAAAAAATCTATTTGTTTTTGGCACTGTCTTTTTGTTACTTTATATTTCATTTTCCTTGCTCCTTTCCATCATGAGGGGAGGGTAAAATTAATTTCCACTCGTCTCGATCCCTAATAAACACGTATAATTTTCCAGATTTAGATAATCCATATATCTTTACACTGTTGTATGTATTTACTGCTTGAATTTGGATAATTTTGTCTTCCATATTATTTTAAAAATCAGTAAAAACTATTAAAAATGTTGTGGGTATCATAATCGCCCACCATTCCCAAGTTGTAACAGATATTCCAAGAATGCCTAAAATTAGTCCTAATAGTCCGCCTAATAATATTCTCATGTTTTTATAAATTAATTTTTAATTCTAACGCAACTAATACCAGTTTCATAAACCGCATAACAGACAGTGTTTCCATCTTGAAATTTATGGACTTCTCTATAAAGTTTTCGGACACTGTATCCGTTTTCTACTCCAAACTCAAAATATTTAAAAACATCCGAAGATGCATTAACGGTTTGTATTGTCATTGTTGTTATTATTCCTAAGATTATTCCAATTATGAGTATTTTTTTATTATTCATATGATTATTTATCATTTGTAACTAAAAACGCATATATAGTTCCTAGTCCTATATATATTCCTGAATTACTTTCTGTATAATGACTAACACCTGCCCAAATTAAAGTAAAAAACAGAGCAAAAAGAGCAAATTTCATATTTTAAAAATTAATTAATAATTAAGGATTTGATTTCCAGAACTTACTTTTCTTTAGATAATGTGCCCGTCTTTGTGGAGTCCATGGTTCCATGCGAGACAGGTTCGATGCTCGATCAGCAAATTTAATAAGTATTGCGTCTTGAGATTTTAGTCGTGGAAAATAATATCCCACTTCATCTTTCTGTCCGTCGTGTGTAACCTCGTGTACTAGGTCAGCTATTCGTTTTCCAAATTCCTTTTCTAAATCTTCATATGTAGTATCTGTGTCTTCAATTGTGTCATGGAGAAATGCAGCCGCTATTATATCTTCATCTTGTGTTAAGAGCATAACTATACGAGCTACTTGTTCAAGGTGTCCAAAGTATGGCTTACCTGAATCATCTAATTGAGAAATGTGTTTTTCTCTTGCAAATAATTCTGCTTTTTGTATTGTATTCATAATATATTTTTTTCTAATGCTTCGTATAATTTTTTATTTTTAGCAGGTTTAACTTCTTCATCTTTAGCCATTTGTGTTTTTTTTACTCTGTTTAATTCTTTTTCAAATATTTGTTTATGTCGTAATTCTATTTCTTTTTTTATTTTTATATTATTCATAATCTCCTTAATCGTAAGATATAAACAAATAGATCCCATTACAAAGGCAAAGCCGTTTAGTTCTTCCATAGTTATAATTCTTGTCTTAGTATTTTCTTATAACTTACATATATATAAAAAAACAAACAAGCTATGGCAGTTGCCAGTAACATTACAACAATGCTTAATCCACCCAATGTATAGTATAAAAACATTTTATCCATACCCAATAATTTAATTTATAATACTCATAACTGTCGAGTACACGAGCATACTGATCCCTATTAAGATAAATATAATAACCCAAACAAACATTACCTTAAATGCTCCCAAGAATAATTTTCCCATAACTTTGTCTAACATAGTCTTTTTTTAGTACTTGTAATAGATAATACCCATTTACCACATGTATATCGTGGTTCGATCCCTTACATATTTTCTGTAAAAAGGCTATAATCATACTTATACATATTATAACACATCAGAGCAAAAAATACAAGTTCATCGTAACTTCTCAATCTGTTGCATTGCCTCATTTAAATTGTCATAACAATGCTTTTCATGGGCTACAACAATGTGCCCCGTTTCTTTTTCAAATTTACGTATCGTAAACTTTCTTTTTTCTTTCATTACTCCTGTTGATTCGCTGGTAATGAAGTATTTCCCTTTATATACCTCACTCTCAATCTTACTACCAAACAGTTTCATTACATCTTCATCAAAAAACGTTAACCCTTTTTGTTTATGTTGCTTTATTATTTCCTCCATAGGTAACTTCTGTTATTGTAATAGCATATTCTTTCCCCTTAACTTCTATTGTTTCAATATGCCGTGCTTCCATAAGTTCGATGTCCAATTGTACACCATAATCTGTTTCTTCTTTTTCAGCAATATTCTTTTTTGCTTCTTCTTCAGAAAGAGCAACAGTTAATCCACAATCCAATTCCCCTTCACTTTCATATACAACTAAGTATGTATTCATATAAATAAATAAAATTAATAATAAACCTACCCAAATGGTGAATAGCCCACCCTATGATTTGTTATTTATCCAACTCCTCTTCTTCTGCAATTTCTTTCTCAATGTTTTCAATATCTTCTAAAGCCTCAAAGTCTTCTTTGTCTCCTTGGTTGAAATAATAATCTTCTCCTAATTTGTTTAACCAATAAGGATCTCTTGACATATAGTATACAGTAAACTAATAATCAGTTATCTAATGGAAATATAAAAAATCCATCTATTTTCTTGTTGTTATCCAATTTTTGACTTGTTGCAAATGAGATTTCATCAATCTGTTTTAGTGTTGTTCCTGTGTTGTCAACACTTACAAATATTTCACGTTCAGGATTACACACTTCAAGTTGTGCTAATAGCTCTTTAACTGTCATAATAGAAATGAATTTATAATGTGTTATTTCTTTTTTCGCGCTTGTTCTAATTCTTGTTGTTCCATTTGAGAAAGTTGTTTCTTAAATATTGGTTCGATGTCTTTATCTATTCCTTCTCTTCTTATTCTACTATATCGTCGTTTAATTTCTCTAATTGTTTCTCTCCGTTGACTGGATTTACTCATAAGAATATATGTAATTTATAATAGTTATAAATCAATCTCCTCTTCTTTTACTATTCCGTTTGTAATTGTTGTTCTTTGTATACTATCTCCACCCTCCCAAATCTGTACACATTCTAAATCTCCTTTGTACTTTTCAAATAAAGGTAGCAATATATCGCTGTAATCATGACCCGACCCATCACCAGAACAAGTAATATGTGTAACCTCAAGTCCTTTATCCGTTACTAACCCCTCCATAGAAAAGCCCTGATACTCTTCACCATAATTCCAAGTACCATCAGAATGAAATTCAATAGGAGTTAACCAGTCAAGTTTTTTCTTATGTGTTTTTTCATAGAATTGTTCCATTGAAAAACTTTTTGGTAATGTAATGTTAATGTTCTTTAATTTGAATGTACTAATGTTATATGACATATGTATGTTTTGAATTAATAATATTATTCATCATCTAATAATGATATGTATGTGTTAAAAGAAAATAATAATCCTTTTATTATTCCATCTCTAAATAAATACTCTTCATCATCAAAATCTTCGTCTGCAATCTTTCTTAATTTTCTTTCTTTACTCAATTTACTTCTTATTTTTTTAATAAACTCGTCTTCCATACTTATAATTTAACTGATAATATTTCATGTTCTAATTCATCACACGCGTCTATTAAATTATTAGTAAAGTGTGTAGTCTTTTCTTCTCCATTATCCGTTGTACAAAGTTCGACGATTCCATTTTCTTCTATTGATTCTTCTAATACATTTTTGATCCACCCTACCTGTACCTCCCAATCGTTTAATTCAGCAACAGATAAAATTCTAAAGTTGCTTTTCTTACTAGGATTAGTAAGATCCATTGCCTTTTTAGTAGTCATTGGTTTTTTCAATTCTTTAATAATAAGCGGAATATCTCCAAGCGTTGATTCTTCATAAATATGTTCTAGTTTTTTAATTAATTCTGATTTTGTCATACACAAGATTTTAAATTTATAATTATTCACCAATTAATCGGTTAGCTATAGCTTTTCTTACCATAATAGGTAATGAGCTATAAGAAACTTGATCTCCAGCAGTTTCCATGCTTAAATTGTCTGAACTATCACCACTCCATTGATTAAAACCGTCAGGATCAAGCGGGTTTGTACTCATTCCATATACATTTACGCCGTCAGGTTCACTAATAACAATGGTGTACCTGTCCCATGTCTTGCCGTTATTGTCATACACTTGAATTATTGTTTCCATAAGTTCGATGTTTGAAATTATAATTAATCTTCTATATTCAATTCAATAATAAAAGATGTTGGATTATTTATATATTCAGGTAAATCTAAAGCTAGTATTTCTATAGCTTGAAATGTCCTCTTTAATAATTCTTCCTTGTTTATTCTGTCGTCTGATACTACTATTTTTTTATTCATATTAATAACATAAATAACTTTTAGATTCATCTTCAACTTTTATTTCTTTTAACAATTGATTAATGATTACTTCATAATGCCGTTCATCTATAGGGCTCATTTTTTTCCTATCATCCTCAAATTGTTTTGCTAATTCTTCTACCCATGAACGTTCAATAGTAATTAATCCACCTCCGCTTTCGTCTAGTTCGATGTCTAAATTATTTACTATATAATCATCATGCCACAAATTAAAAGTTGGTTCTTTTTCTGTTTGTATTTTAATTACTGCATAAGCTCGTGTTGCCATAATATTTATTTTAAATTTATAATTCTTCTACGCTTGACTCCTTATTTAGTGGATATAAAGCATATATTTGTTGATTGTTTTTACCAAACCCCTCTCCAAATAAACTGTCTATATTTCCAAAGTTGTTGCCCTCTTCATCTCCTGCAATAACAATTTGAGCGTCAGGTGTTAGTCCTTTTAGCATGTCAATTAATTCAGTTACTGTCATGTTGTTTTTTTTAAATTGATAATAATGTTTCGTATTCCTTTTTTTCTTCTTCTGTCATATAATCGGTTATCTCTATATCTTCGTCCGCAATCATACGATCAATTGCACGTTGTCTTATTTCTTCAGCTTTTTCCATGTTGTTGTTTTAATTTATAATAGTTTGTTTTCTCAAATGCTTTTTCATAATCAAGCCGTTCTTTATCTGTCATGTGTTTTGTTATATTTCGCTTATTTATTCTTACTTTCATAATAGTGGTAATTGTGTAATTTGTAATTGCTTAACCTTTTGCATAACCTCATATTGTGCATGACCTTGACAATAGCCAATTGCGGTTTTATCCTTGTCAATCTTCTTATTGCACAAGCAACAGCGTTCTATTTTGTGTTGGTTCGATGCTTTGTACATAATAGTGATTAACTAAATAGTTCTCCTTTCTCTGTAAATTCATATTCATTAGCCTCAATGGTTTCTACTATTGCTTCGGTACTTGTTAAATATTCATATTTTTTTTCAAGTGTTTTATATAATTCTTTTGCCTTGTCTTCTGCCTCTTGTTCAATCCGTTCTATAATTTCTGTCATTTGATCCGCTAGTTTCTTACTGTCAGTTGAAGAAAATGTATCAGTAAATGACATGGATTTTTCATGATAATATCGCCCTGCTTGTTCGATGTCTATGCAATCTCCTGTATCTTTTACATATTCAGTGAGTTTTCTATACTTAGTTTTTAATTTGTTTTTAGTTAAATAGTTAAGGATATTTACATTCGCCTCGAAACATGCCCCGTCTCCTTGACTATAAAAACCACTAAAATATATATTAGAAACATGGTAGCCTATTGTTTCCATGTCTTCCATAAAGTTTTCTTTAATAGAATCCCACCATTCATAGTCTACGTTAAGATCAATTAATTTTTCTATTGCTTTGTTTCTGTTCTCTTCTGATAATTCGTTAATGGAATAGCTCATTACTATATTTTGTTTCATAAGTTTATTTTAAATTTGTAATGGTTCGATCTTTTATTTTTGATAACTTATAATATCTTTCTTTAATTCTTCAACAGTGTAACTCTTATTAAGTAACTGCTCTAGAATATTAATGGCTTCATTTCCTGCATTGTCAGAGCCTAACCAGTTTTTAATCATTTCTATTGTTATTTTTTCCGTGTTATTTGCAACTTGTTCTGGTACTCCTGCCCACTCTAACAGAACAGTGTCAGTAGGTTCGATGTGTTCCTTAAGACTTTGCAACTCTGCTATTTCTGCATAGCTAATGCGTTCCGCTTCTATTTCTTTTCTTAAATAGTCAAGTCTTACTTTTATTTTTTCTTTTTTTAAAAGTTTATTAATAAATCTTTTAGCTCTTTTTTCAGCTTGATTTTTTAGTGAGCAAGTAAGATATAATCTATCTCTACCGTTTAAAACATGTACACACTGCATATTATTTGTGCCTCCGTTTACACTTGTATAATAAATGTATGTTTGATATTTATTCATAAGATTATTTAAATTTATAATAGGGATAATTGAACAGTTTTATATTCGCTTATCTTCTGTATTACTTCATATTGTGAATGTCCTTTACAATATCGCCCTCCCTGCTTTTCTTTGTCTATTCTTAATCTGCATATAGTACAATTTTCTTTTTTATGGTTCGATGTTGTCATTGCTTATTTTTTATAATCAGTAATATCCTCTTCAGTCATAATAATTTTATTGTCTCTTACTAGATCAAAAATATCGTTATCCCTTCCATTAAAATTATATTTCTTTGCATATTCTTTAGCTTCTTTATCATTATCAGCATTGAAAATGTGAATAGCAGTATAGTCATACCATTCTCCGTCATTTTCTAAATCTTCTATTGTAATTTTCATATCGTTATGCTCTTTTATGAATTGTTTTTCATTTTTATAATTAGTTGTAAGTGTTGCGTCCCTCCATATTATTTTATATCCCATAGATTTTTTTAAAATTATAATAGTTCGATGTTTTTATTCTGTACATGGATATTCATTATCTAAATTTATACCGTCGTGCTTTGCTACTAATTCCCTATATATATTAAGTTCCGTTGTTACTGCAATATCATTGACACCATAACAGAAAACTAATGTATTAAGTACGTTGTAAGCTCCATTTCTATAACCTGCATTAAACAATTCCATCTTTTCATTATCTAATTTTCTTTTTTGTTCTGTTGCTAATTGAAAACTAATAATAAAAATACTTGTAAATAATATAGCCATTATTGTTAGTGTCTTGAGTTCTTTTTTATAATTCATATTAATAAGTAAATCCTAATGCTTTTCTAATTTTTTTGGTTAAACTTCCCCTATATTTTTTATCACTTACTATTCCAATTTTTCCGTTTAATCTATCATGTATCCATGCTCCCGACAAGCTTAAAGATTCTATTAAGGTTTCTACTTTAGAGCCTCTTACATAGTAATAATTATTTTCTTTTGGATTATCTTCTATAAAGCTATTAGTATCTTTTACGATTTCATCCCATACTTTTAGAAAAGTCTTACTATGTTTTTCCATTTTCTGAATGTATTGTTCTTTAGTCATATATTGGTATTTAATTGTTAATAGGTTCGATCCTTACATTATCCTTACTGCTCCTCCGCTTTCCATTTCTTTATTAAAGTATTCAATAGCTTTTTTATTATCTGCCTTTGTTGCATTTAATAATGAGCTGTATTCGTCTATCTCTCTTAAGTTCTTTTCAATGCGTTCAATCTGTTCTTTGTATTCAGTACTTCTACTTCCTATTACTTCAATAGAAAATACTACATAGCTTTTTATATATAATGGTTCGATGTCCTTTTCTAATTGGTCAATCGTTACTTTAAGATCAATACTATCTATATAGTTATTAATGTCTTTTAATTCTGTAATGATTGCTAGTTTTCTGTTCTCTTGTGGTGTATTTAACATAGTGATAATCGATTAATTGATAATTTATTCTTGAGTTTTATATTCTCCCTTTACCATTGCTTTGAATGACTGTAAATTTTGTTTAGTTCTCCAGTCAATTTCTATTGTTTCTCTTATATATCCGCTGTCCTTGTCTATCCTAAATGAGTAATTAATACCATTTTTAATTATTCCTCCTTGTATATCATAGCCGTTATATTTACTATCAGTATCAAAGCTTTTATTGATCCATTTAACAGGTTCATGCTCTAATGTCTTTAAAAATGTATCAATCTTTTCTTGTTTTTCATTACTCAATTTCTTTTCTTCTTTATCAATATTCATTAAGTAATTAATCCAGTCGTTAATCTTTTTTGTAGATAATACTCCTACTTCAACAGGCTTTTTAAACTGTTCACTTATTCGGTTTGTATCTTGATAGTTAACAAAAGGATATTTTTTATCCATGTAGAAATGATATTTCTTGTCATAACTTTTAGGTCTAATAATAACGTTATTGTCAAGTTCGATTCCTATTACATAGCCCTCATTATCTCTTGTTATATTTCCTTTAAATCCTAGTAGTTCGATGTCTTTCTGTAACTGTTCTAATTTTTGTTTTTCTTCTTGTCTATATATTGACATATTATTAAGCGTATAAATTATAATTTTTTTTGTATACTTCTTTTACTTCTTGCCTATATATTGACATATTATTAAGCGTATAAATTATAATTTTTTTTGTATACTTCTTTTACTTCTTGCCTTGTATAACCCTGTAACTTTAAGACTTCGAAAGCGTCTTCTATTTCTCCAGTATAAAAAGCTTCATAATTATTAAGTTCGTATAGTATTGTTTTTTCTGCCTCTTTTTTATTTGCTCTTATTTTTGCGTTTTCTTCTTTAGCCCATTTGCTTATTAGTTTGAGCCCTTCAATCCATTCTTGATAGTTACTTTCTCTTATGTAGCCACCTGCTCCGATAGAAATATACTTTTCATTTGGTGATAATGGATATTTCTTTTTTGCCTCATTAAATTGGTCTTGTCCAAAGGCGAAAAATACACCTGTTTTGTTCATTAGTTCAGTATATTTTTTTGTTTTTTCTGATTGTAATTGTTTGTAGTTCATATATTGGCTGTAAATAAAATTAATAATGCTTGAAAAATATTCATACCTTACTTGTTTAATTTATAATGGTTCGATCCCTATTTAATACCTGCAATTGTTAACATAGTTATTACATCTTTAACAGTATAATTCTTATACCAGTTAAGTTGTCTTTTTATTTCTCTAATTGTCATAAGTTCGATGTTTAGAATTAATAATTATTCGCCTTTCTTTTTTCCTGTTGTATCAACTTTAAATATTATTACTATGGCGGTTAGTACAAGTGCAATAATAAATAATATAGTTGCTTTGATATATTTCATATTTATTTTTTAATTGATAATTGATTATTTTGAAAACCTCGCGGCTTTTGCTCTTACTTTCTATATATAGAGAGTAAGTAATATAATTAGTTATTTAATTTATAATTAATAGGTTCGATCTCTTATACAAGAACAGTTTTCATATCTTTACTCAATAATCCTTCTTGAATAAGTCCTTCTGTAAAATCACATTCAAAAAGCTCTACATCTTCTAAGCTGTCCGCTTGATCGTCTGGTATTAGATCAAGTATATGTAATTCTAGATTGTCAGCTAATTGTTTAAATGTCATATATAAATGTATAAACTTGTAATAGTTCGATCCCTTTATAAGTTCTTGCCTGTTCACTTTCGCCCCCTTTATAGAGCAATGAACAGTATAAGAAGTTATAACATTGCTGTTATTTCTCTCTGTAGTTCTTCATCAACTTCCTTTTCATAACTATCTATAATATCTCTTTCATTAAAGAATGATCCGATATTTTCTAGCGTGTCGATATCTTCACAACTTCCAACTAATGAATTAGGAACTTCCTCAAACTCTATAGTTTGTAACATAAAAGTATAGAAAATTAATAATAAGGATTGAGTATAAGACTATAGGACATTATTATATAGCTTCATGCAATTAGTATTTACTGTTGTGACAATCTAAAGCACAATATTAAGTTATTTATTCGGCTTAATAGTGTAGGAATTGCAACAGAAAATATATAGATTATATGAAATGTCTATAATAATTCTTATGTTTACATGTCTTAATTTCTTTTTTTTAAAGGTGCTCAATCAAGTTTCAATATAGCAGATAATCGATTATCTGTCAATAGTATAGATGTAAGAATTACACACTGGATATGTATTGAAAAGTAAAACCGCTTTAGATTGTGCTTGTGAAAATACCTATAGTAATTAATTTAAATATGTAAGCTCAACTAGACGTCGCACAATGTCCAATTTACGACGTTGTCCTTTTCCTTCGGGGATAGTGCGGTAAATAATACATGGAGGGGAGGGGGTATATATGTATAATATAAATAAAAACAATTCTGTATCTAATGAAATAATAAAGTGACCCCCATTATAGGGAAAAGGGGTAAAGGGGAGGGAGTATGGTATAGCTCTAGATCGGTGTATATGTCCATTTTGTGAAACAGGTACCCCTGTTTAGAAATCTCTATAAATTTTTTTTTAGATATTTTATGGCTGACTGAAGTATTTGTATATTGTCTTTAAAGTAACCTAGTCCAGGATTACAAGAAGAACAGAGAATTCCTCTTACTTCTCCAGTTGTATGGTTGTGATCTACATGCCATTTTCTTTTTGCATTTGATATTTTCTGTTTACATATGGGGCAAATTCCATCTTGATTTTTAATCATTCTGTTTATTTCTTCAAGGGTAAGATTAAATTTCTTTTTATAGTGAAATTCTTGCATTCGTTTGAAAGCTTTATCACTTCTTTTATAGTCGTGCCTGCTGTAGCAGTTTTTACACTTACCCAATCCTTGGTGTTTTTGTTCTGTTTTTTTACAATCTACACAACAATCATATTCTTTTGCCCATTTTTTCTCCATTCGAAAACGGTATATTACTAATTCTTTAAAAGTCAATCCCTCTGCACAAAAACAGGGTACCCTCCTTTTGAAAGTGCCATAAATTTTTTGGGAAATTTTTTACAAATAAGTATAACTGTGGTATATGTTGTTGAAATTTTAATCCTTTTGACGTACAATATGGTATGAAAGATATATATGATGATTACTATTTTTCTGGTGACATTGATAACGACGACCTTAGCTCTATTGAAAAGCGATTAGAAGAAGAAAAGAAACGCAAAAAGAAGGAAGAAGAGGTTAAAAAACTCAACAGTTTGCTTAAGAATTTACTTATTTAGTATGAGAAAACTAAAAGGGGCAGGGTTTCAGTTGGTAGACCCACTCACACCAGAGCAGTTCTTTGAAAAAAACGAAATGGGTTGGAAATCTGGGTTAGATCAGCTGTCAAAAGAAGCAGAACAATATCTAGCGGAGCAAAGAAAGTCTAAAGACATGAGTAGTCTAACAAGTCTCCTCAAAAATTTACTTAGTTAACATGGGATTTCATCTCGAAAACACAATGGACGCAACAGTAGAAAAAATATTAAAAGATCAATTTGAAACAATAAGCAAAAGGGTGGCCATGAGAAATGTTTCTGAGATGTTTGCACATAAAACAGAGAAAGAAGTGGTACAAATGTACTTACTTAGACAGGTAAAACGCCAAGATTACCTCAATTTTATGCAATTTAAGGGTTGGGAGCCCGTTTTATTTAAAAAGCCACAACAGAGTAAAGAACTCATAAACTTTTTAAACCAATTAGTATGAAATCAGAAGAAATAATAGAACAGATGTTTCGTAAAATGACACAACGGGATGAACTTAATAGACTATTTTACCAACAGGACGCTTTAGATCACGAACAGACCAGGAACATGCTATTTCTTGCTGAAAAGACCTTTAAAGAGGAAATACGACGGTTGGAGGATGAATTAAAACAAGAAATAGAAAAGGAAAAAGAGATAGAAAGTGCAAGCGAACTAAAAGATCAGTTAAAAAGACTTATATGACAATTGAAGAATCTCTAAATCACTATTATAAACACAACCTTTTAGATATGGGTGAAGGAGTTTATATTAGGCACATACAGACACAAGCTGATTCTCGTGTATATAATTGGTTTTATTTAATGCAAAATGACCTTGATATTGCCCAAACTACAAAAATAACTAAAAGGGAAATAAATTTAGGCGACGCAGTAGAAGCCACTCTTAGATTTTTTTATACTAAAGATCCCATACCGAAATATGGGCAACCAACAGAAAGTAATATGTTATTAAATAATTTAAAATTTTTGTTGTGACCTATTAATAAAGTTAAGCACTATAGGACATAAACATATATAAAAAGTATATACATGACATCATTTACCCCAACATCTTATCAAACAAACGCACTTATAGAACGAATAAGAGCATTAGAACAGAAAGCAAACTATTTACAGCAAGAAAATAATGCGTTAAGAAATAATATAAATAATAATTATGCCCAAAATTTACAAAATCAGGCAGCTATTGCTTCTCAGTATGCAAATTCTCCACAGAGTTATTTATCCAAGATTGATCAGGAAGAGCTTGAAAAACGCGCTGAGTTTTATAGACAGCGAATAATGGGAATGAGCCCATGGATCGACTCTGGGAAAGCAGATCGCGTGGTAGTAAAACCAAAACCTGAAGCAAAAACAGATAAAGAATTATTAAATACATTAAAAAGTTTAATTTAATGGAAAGAGACGCATTTAGTATAACCATTGACGGAACTTTATATAACTTTGATTCATTCCAACAAGGGACACTTGATAAATCTATTAGCGCAACAGAAGATTTTGAAGGAACAATGAATTATAGAATCCCAGATGAATTTTTCCTTGCATTTTCTAGTGGATCATTTTCTGAACTTGTTTACTATAAAGACGGAAAATATATAAGAGGACTTAATGACGGCCCAATGGCACACCCAACTGGAACCGCTGTGTATTTTATAGCACCAAATGAGATACTTATGTCTTTGGTTGAGAAGAGTAGGGTTAAAACCCCTGAATCTTTATTAGCAGAATCATTAAAATCATTATTATGATAGAAACAATTTCTTTTTTAGATGAAACCACACCAGGTCGCTATTATGAATCTATATTCGAAAAAAAATATGAAGAAGTAGAAGAAGCTGAGCGTTTTGCAGAGCAGATGCGCCAAGAAATTAAAATTAGAAAAGAACAAAAGGAGCGAGAAGAAAAGGCTGATGTGTTGGCCAGTTTATTAGAAGGCTTACTATGAATGCAGATGAAATTAGAAAGTTATTATCACCTGAAGAATATACATGTCCTTTTTGTCATGCTATTTTTTCTAAGGTAGACATACGGTATATTCAGCACATCGCACAACACAAGGCAGAACTTGAACAGGTGAAGCGTGTAGAAAATGAGGCAGAAGTGCTTCGTAAAAAAATTGAAGAGCAGGAAAAAGCAGAACAGCAGAAAAAATTAAATGACACGTTAAAAAATTTATTGTAGGTATGAAGGAAATTTTCACAAAAGAAGAAGTCTCTATTCCTGTGTATACTATTCCATTTGTTTTTGAGATGGGCAGAGATGTACAGTTAGGCGATAACATCGTGTGGGATGTTCAAGCGCCAGGCCAGCGTGATATTTTTACAATACTTTCTATTAATCGTGAAAACTCAACGGTGGATATAGTTCCAGCACATGAATATTTTAATTTTGTACAGATGAAAAAAGATAAAGAAGAAACAAAAAAAAGACAAAGAAAAATGAATATAGATGGATTAAAAAATCATTTAAAAGGACTTTTATGAAAACAAGACTTCCTGGTATTTTAGTTATAAATTGGGCTCAATCTTTTACTTTCTCAAGTAATATTTCTACTCTTAGATATTCTTCATCATCATTATCAGGACCAATAACCCTGGGAAATTCTGTTGTGCTTGTTGAAAAATACTCAATGCCACTTCCTAAAAAACAAAAAAAACAAAAGAAAGAATTATCTGATGCATTAAAATCTCTTTTATGAAAAATAAGAAAAAAAAGTATTCTTATAAAGTTGACTCAGACGGCAATGTGTTAATAACTGGTAAAAATATTGTTTTTGATGGGAATGTAACCATTTTAGGAAACCTAGAAATGAAACAAACAACAGAACTAACCATAAATGGTCATCTCACCATTAATAGCTCACCTTCATATAAAAAAGAGCCTCTCCCAGAAAAGGTAAAAAAATCTGCACTAAAAGACTCTTTAAAACAACTCCTCTAATTTTCCCTCTTGACTTTTTCTTCATTAGCGATATACGGTGTATATATGTCACGAATTATATTATCAATACCAACAGACCTTCTAAAGGATTTGGATTCTTACTGTGTCATTCTACGTTATAACAGATCTGAGGCAATACGAAAGGCTATACGAGATATGGTACATATGAAATCCGTATTAAATCAGGTAGACCCTGAGTCAGACCCAGAATCATGATACAACAATTTTTAAAACTATTTCAAGACGAACAACCAACAGAGCCAGTGAAATCGGGTGAATGTAGCCATCAGTGGGAATTCGCTACGAAGACATATGCGCCTGCTATTCGTCCTATTGCAAATTCAAACATAGACCTAAAGATACTTCAAAAAATGTTATTTGGAGTGACTACATATATGTGGCAATGTAAACATTGTGGAGCCTCACGAATTGAAGAAATGTTAGGGACTGATGAAAATAGATTGGATGATATTTTAGATAAGGTAGATAAATTTGGTATGCAATATGTAAAAGAACGTGGAAATGTATATGGTATTGCACAATGGGTGCCAGAAACTTTAAATTTACCAATTACTGAAAACAATGACACAGGAAAATCAGGAACAAAATAAGGAAGAAGTCCCTCAAAAAAAATCAACTCCTGTTGTTACTGAGGAGATAGCGGCACAATATGAAAAAGGTGGTGGAATCCCAAAAGCCATACGAAAACAGGTAGTTGCTATAAATAGAAGAAAAAGACGTGAAAAGTTTAAAGAAACACAAAAGGGAATTGTTCAATCGGGAAAATCAAACATGGAACATTTCTTAGAGGAATTTATTAAGAATGGTGGGAACGCAACACAAGCTGCACTTGCCGTATTTAATTGTTCCACTATTCAATCGGCTTCAGCCCTTGGTCATGCGTACCTTAAAAAGGCAAAAGGATTGGGGCTAATTTATTTAGAAAAAAGAGGATATGGATATGGCCGAATGCTTGATGTTGCTATTAAAAAAATGGAAGAGTCAAAGACTCCTGACTGGTGGGATCGTTTAATGAAAGTTGCAGGCTATGAAGATTTTATGACGAAAGGTGGCGGCACTTCTAACGTTGTTAATGTTATACAAGCACATAAACAATATGCTTCAGATTATATAGAAGGTGAAGCGGTTGCGGAAAATGAGGAAATGATTGGTGAAGTTGAGGATGATGAGCCAATACCAGTACCTGTTGTAAAAGAAGCAATGCCTAAAGGAAAATTAAAAGAACTATGAAGATAAACTATAAAAAATTTATTGAAGATAATTTCAGCGTACCAGACCGTGAAACACTTATTCCTGTTCAATTTAAATTTAATTCTGTTCAGGCTAAATATTACGATATGTTGGCCGATGAATATGGTGAAATGGAAGGTGTTCGTGAAATTGTATTAAAAGCACGTCAGGAAGGTATGTCTTCTTTTGTACTTGCTTTATTTGCCGTAGATTTCATATTACGTCCTTATTCTGTTTCTATTTGTATTTCTCATAGAAAAGATTCAACAGATCTTTTGTTTAAGAAAGTAAAAGCATATATTACAGCGTACTTTGAAAAATTAGCAAAGCAATATAATGCGCCTGTCGAAACAATAGCGCAACAATTTTTAAAGTCAGATAATAAGAACCTTATTGAAAATGCTGAAAATAATGCAGTGTTCTATATTGGAACAGCAGGAGCTAAAGTAGGAGGACGAGGAGGAACAGCAACCAATATTTTGTTCTCAGAGTGTGCATTCTATCAAGATACAGAGCTAATAACAGCTCAAGAAATTGTTGTTGGAACAGCACAACAGGTTCCTCAAGGAAAAGGAAAAATATTTATTGAGTCAACAGCAAATGGAGAAGGGAATTTTTATCACGAATTGTGGGAACAGTCTAATCAATTTAATGAAGATGGTTCGAGACTTTCAGCATATAAACCACGATTCTTTGGTTGGGATGAATTTTATACAGAAGACTGGGTAAATGAAAAGCGAAAAGAGTTTCCAAATGAACGTATGTTTAAACAGGAATACCCAAAAGATCCAGATGAAGCATTTGTTACATCAGGTAGTCCATATTTCAACGCTTTAATATTGGATGATATGTTAAAAAATAAACCATCAGCTTTATATAAAGGGAGATTTGCTCCTGATGGGCATTGGGCATAAATATGGCAAAAATTAAAGAAGAATACGCACCAGTTAGACAATTTAGAGAGCTTGATTCAAATGAGCAGGTGGTCATATTTGCAGACCCTGCTGAATCACAAGATTTTTGTGCTGCTGTTGTGTTTTCTAAAAAATATTACGATTGTCCCATTGTTATGAACGTAATCATGGAGTCTTCTCAGTTTGGATATGAATTAAATGCAATGGGGAAGTATATAAACAGAGCAACAGGTATGTGGCCTAAGTTAGCTGTAGAGCGTAACACAGGTCAAGCGACTATTTATGTTCTTAAAGAATTAAATTATCCAGATTTATTTAGAATGGTAGACTTTTCGTCAAGTTCGGGTTCTTATGAAAAAGGAAGTATAGGTTGGGTAACAACTGGGGCCTTATCAGGAGGAGAATTGGTCGGTACTCGTCGTAAAATGCTTGATGATTTGTCACTTGCCATTAATCAAGGAATGATTAAATTGTATGACGAAGAACAAATCCGACAACTTAAGTCTTTTATGATAGTTAAGGGGAGAGCTCAAGCAAAAGCACACAAAAAAGACGATTTAGTAATGGCGACAGCAGGAGCTTATCAAGTTGCACAGTTGACACCTGATGCTGATTTTGGTTCTTATGATCCAAATGAAATGAAACAAGAACGAGAAAAGTGGCGATTTAAATAATTATAATTTAATACGATTTTATGATAACAATGTTGAATGAAAAGGCGTACCCATACGCACAAGAACGTTATGAAGCTTTTAAAAAAAGAAACGAAAAATCTTTTTGTACTAACCATCCAATGATTCTTCCAGAAAATGAAGAACAAATTCGTTGGGAAATGGGAATGACTAAAAAAGCTGATGGGACAATTATAAAATATAAACATTGTCCTAAATGTCATATGTCTAAAGTAATCGAATAATACATGGAACAAACAAGAATAGAAGAAATAAAGCGTAGAGGAGAATTATTTCAGCAATTAAAAGAGCACCACACGCCAACTTTTGAGCATTCTAAGCGAGTGGCAATGTATACTATAAAGTTAGCAGAGTTTTCTGGTTTCTGCCAAGACGATTTAAAAGAAATTGGAAAAGCAGCTTTATTTCACGATATTGGTAAGACGCAAATCCCTTTATCTATTTTGAATAAACAAGTAACAAGAACAGAAGAGGAAAACAAACTGGGAAGATTACATCCTGTTTTTGGGGCAGAGCTTGTAAGAAGTGCAAATATGGGAGAACTAGCAGAAATAGTTTGTTTACAACATCATGAGAGATATGATGGTTCAGGATATCCCGTTGGAATATCGGGAGACGATATACATCCTGTTGCTCAACTATTATCGTATGCGGATAGTTTCGATGCAGCGATAACTCGAGTTTGGAATGGTCATCAGAAGAGTGAAGAAGAAATTTATTATGACATTGTGAGAACGAATGAAGAGAAGTATGCCCCTTGTTTTAGGGATGCTTTTGAAGAGTTTTACATTTGGAAAGTTTGGAATCATTATTAGTTATTACATTTATATGAAAAAAACAAAAAAGAAGAATGGCGTGGCAACGGTTGTTAATTTTATTCTTGATAAGTCTGGTTCGATGAGCTCTGTTAAACAATCAACAATTGATGGGTTTAACGAGTATTTATTAGGACTTAAGAATAGTGGTAAAAAAATTAAACTTTCACTTACATTATTTGATACAGATAGTATCGAAACTCCACATATTAATAAACCTGTTGCTGAAGTAGAGCCACTTAGCGACAAAACATATATACCAATGGGTGGAACGCCATTATATGATGCTGTTGTTGAAACCTTAGAAAGCGTTTATAAAGATGTAAGTACAAGAACTGAAAAAACTGCAAATATAGTAGTTATTATGACAGATGGTGAAGAAAATTCATCAACAAAGCACACAGAAAAGTGTTTAACAGATATTAAAGAAAAATTAGAAAAGTTGGGTAATTGGACATTTGTGTTCATGGGAGCTAACCAAGATGCCTGGGGGACAGCAAGCCAATTAGGATTTTCAGCTAATAACGTTATGAATTGGCAGGCTTCAGCAACAGGAACAAAAGACGCGTACAGAAGCCTTGCAATGTCAACAGCTAATTATTCAGCAAATGTTTCACGAGGAATGGATTCAACTAAAGATTTTTTTGCAAATAAGGAGGAAAATAAAAATGACATTACATAATCACGGTCACGGCCCACATTTACACGAACACTGTAATCACTGTTCGCATTATTGCACCAGTTGCATGACTACATATTGTTGTAAGTGTGGAGAAGATATAAAAAAACCAACAGTTACGTGGAGAATTAGTACCTCTGACTGTCATGGTCATTCACACTAAAATGGCAAAATGTAAACATTGTAAACACTGTTGCGATACTTGTAACGTAACTTATTGTTGTAAGTGTTGCACTCACTGGTCTTTTATAGATCACAACCCAGTGTTGTGCATGATTAAAAATTTTTGTTCTAATACAATGTTGGGCAGAATATGCCAACACAATCACTAATATGGCTAAAAAACAAACTGAAGAACTAGATTATTACACGCAACAATCTAAAAACGAATACGCATTTAGAGAGATGTTAAAAAATGTTAAACCAGATCTATTTGTTATTTTTGATTTAATGGAAAAAACAAGCATTAATCCATTGGTATTAATTAAAACAATGAGACAGTTGCACAATATTGCAACTGGTAACGGATATGGTACCGTAACAATAAATATTGAAAATAAGAAGGCAATGTTCGTTCGCGGAGAAGAATCTGACAAGATAAATGAGCTTGTTATTCTTGAGCGTGAAAAAGGGTATTGACAAATGTTGATATAACCTGATACAGTCTTTAATATAAACATATAGGTTGACATAGGGTACACATTACCCATTCACCGATCGTAAATAAATCCCAACATTATGGGGATTTTTTTAGTGGTCGGTTTTTTTATGGCTTTAAAAAAAGAATATGGCTGAAATTACAGATATTAGCAATAGTAGAAAAAAAGAAGAGGAAATCTTTACTGAGGTAAAGTGGCACTCTGATATTGGTTTCGACGAAACAGAAAACAGAACAACAGGTAAAAACAGAATTGGTTCTATTTCTTTTGATGAAGCTGATGAGCTGTTTAGATCTTGGCTTGATGAAAATAAATGGCCATATGACGCACTTCTTTTTGATCCTCGCATCTTCACTTTTATATTCGAAAAAACTTCTCGTCTTATTGCAAATAAACCAAAAGGAAGACTTATTCCTCGTGAAGGTTCTGATGCACTAGCTGCAAAGATTAACAACGCTCTTCTTGATTATCAGTGGGATATGGCTACAAACAATGGCACAATGATTTCTAAGTGGGCTCTAATGGATATGAATACAAGAAAATATGGAGCAGCTTTTGCATTATGTAAGTGGAGATACGAAACAGATGGAAAAAATAAAGTTATTTTTGATGGTCCAGACATGCAGGTTTTAAATAATAGAGATATCGCACACGACTTGACTGCAACATCAATGGAATCATGTAATTGGTTTCAAGTTAGACAATATGTAACACTCCAAGACTTAAAAAGAATTAATGATGGGGCTCGAGAAAAACCTATTTATAAAAATTTAGATAAACTTCGACTTACTTTAGAAAACTCAAAAACACAAGGACAAAATAAAGGTGGCGGAGAAGGACGTGAAACAAATTGGATTTCAAGAAATAGAACTATTTCAGGATTGGAAACCGATCCATACGGACAAGACCCAGCATTTACAACGATAGAGTTAGTAACAGAATATAGACGTGATCGTTGGATTACATTTGCTCCAAAACATGGTGTTATTCTTCGAGACATTCCAAATCCTTACGGAAATTATGAAATTCCAATCACAATGCTTCGCTATTATCAAATAGATGATGATTTATATGGATTATCTGAAATAGAACCAGTTAAAGGTCTTCAAAAAGCTATTAATGCTCTTCTTTGTCAGTATGTTGATGAAATTAATCAGCAACTATATTCTCCAATTGCTATTGGTCCAGGTGTTCGACAACACACATTAGAGTGGGGTAAAGGTGCGCGTTGGATAATGAATAATCCAATGTCAGATTTTAGACTTGTAGAGTCTCGTTCAAATGCTGCTCAATACTTTAATAATACATATTCTGTTTTAGTTGCGGCAATGATGAATTCTCTTGGAGAATCTTCACTTGGTGTATCAAACGTTCAACCTTATCAAAAGGATAAGACAGCAACAGAAATTAAAGCTCTTCAATTACAACGTAATGCTCGTGATAATTTTAACCAAATCTTTT
>CAZSUZ010000012.1:21848-40762 GCA_964610165.1 uncultured Gammaproteobacteria bacterium | reverse complement strand
GGCACCTCGATGTCGGCTCATCACATCCTGGGGCTGAAGTCGGTCCCAAGGGTTGGGCTGTTCGCCCATTAAAGTGGTACGCGAGCTGGGTTCAGAACGTCGTGAGACAGTTCGGACTCTATCCAGTGCAGGCGTTTGGATTCTTGAGAGGATTCTTCCTTAGTACGAGAGGACCGGGAAGAAGAAATCCCTGGTGTACCGGTTGTTCCAAAAGAGCATCGCCGGGTAGCTATATTTCTACTTGATAAGCACTGAAAGCATCTCAAGTGCGAAGCATACCTTAAGATTAGGAATCCATGAGTCCGCCAGTAGATTACTGGTTTGATAGGCTCTAGATGTAAGTGCAGCAATGCATTTAGTCGAGGAGTACTAACGGACGACCTCCCATCTCTTTGGTTAGTTAAAAGAGATATGACTATTTAACAAACACGTGTGTTCTAGTAAAAAAACCCCACTGTAACAGGTGGGGTTTTTTTGTAGAATATAATATGACAAAACATGCATTAGTACGCATATTTATTTTAATAGGGGTTACTATTATCTTTATTAGTTCGTTTTACTTTTTCTTCAAGAACTCACGTGCAAGTTCCCCACGTAATAATAAAGAATATATGCAACGATTAGAAACATTAAGTAACAGATATCAGGTTGCCGGATCTATTTCACCTACACCAATACAAAAAAATACATCAAAAAATTCTAATTCTTTTCTACGCATAATTGAAGACTTTATATATTCATTAAACTAATTATATTTCCTCCATTTTAGTAGCTAAATATTGTAGTTTTTTAACAAATACTATACCTGTTTTTTATACAAATTATTTATATTTGAGCTTAATTGATTATCCCTCCACAACAAGCCATTGAATTATTACAGGCTACATGTTATAATCCGATAATATATTTATATAAGGATTATTTCCAGCCAACAATGATAAAAACTTATTTATACACCAATCTAATTAGTTTCTTTATAGTATTTATTGCAGTAGCTTATAGCATAAATGCTTCTGCAACTCCGACATTCCCTTCATGTCTAAATCCACAAGGAGAACTTAAAGTTCAACATTTAAATGGTATACATGGTGTTCCAGGCGATGTAACAACATATAGTGGTCATGACTCCGTATATCAATTAACTCAAGATACTGTTACACAATGTTTATGTCCAGTAAATGGAAACGGTATTCAAACAGATTGGTGGAATATTAAAAATCTTACACAAGAAGAAATAGATTCGTATGTAAACAATGGATGGATATTTGTACCAAGCGGATCTGTATGGGGTTTAGAAGCTGATCCTTATTTAGCAAAAAATAGTTCTTATTCATGTATTGGTGGAAAAGGTGGAGGTGGAACTAGTAATTCTAGTTCATCTAGTTCAAGTAGTAGTTCAAATACATCCTCATCTGGTGGCCAAGGTGGTGGAGAAATAAGTTCAACATCTACACAAATTCTTTCTTTAGCTTCAACAGGAAACATACTTACAGTTTATTTATTATTTATAATCGGAATTTCACTTCTAATTAGCGGGATTTATATACGAAGAATTGATCCCAACATACATGAATAATGAAACTTATTTCAAAAGTTTTAATTACAATTGGTCTTCTTTGTATTGTTATTGGTAGTTTCCTTCTATGGGAACGAAATAATCCAACACGCCTTGCCTTCGCAAATTATACGTCTACAAATTATAAAAATTCCAAAGTTATACCAGTCAGTATTAATATTAAATCGATAAATATTCATTTGCCTATTGTGCAGTCCACTATAGAAAATAATGAATGGTCTACAACGAAAGAAGGAATTTCTTACTTAATATCTTCACCAATTCCAGGAAAAATGGGTAACAGTGTGTTATATGGGCATAATTGGAATAATTTACTTGGTAATCTTAAACATGTTAAGCCAGGAGATAAGATTGAAATAGAGTATAATAACGGTACAAAAAGTGTATTTTCAGTAAACACTATGGGTGTAGTTACACGAGATCAAACTCATGTGCTTTTACCCTCAAATGATGTTAGAATTACCCTTTACACTTGCACAGGTTTTTTAGATAGTAAACGGTTAGTAGTTACTGCTCTTTTAGAGAATACTATAAGCACGAACGAACAATTAGCTGTGGAAGGTCTATCGTATGAAAAGTAATATTTTAAAAAAACAATCAGTGTCTATTGTCGTCCCCGTTCTTAATGAACAGGAGAATATTGCTGAGCTTATTTATCGTATTGAACAAAGTTTAGATAACAAATATATTTATGAAATTATATTTGTAGATGATAGATCTACAGATAATACTGCCAACATAATTCAACAGTTTGTTGATGATAAAAAAATTAAATACTTCTTAAAACTTGGACCTGGAGGTAAAGCACACGCACTATTAGAAGGGTTTTCATACGCAAAATATCCTTTAATTGCCATGATTGATTGTGATTTGCAGTATCCACCTGAAGCAATTCCAACAATGATTGAAAAAATGGATAATAAGTTTGATGTTGTAATTGCAGAACGTAAAGAAGCTCATGCTGGTGCAATTCGAAAAGCATTTAGTCGTGGTTTTAATTATATTTTTGCACGTTTTCTTCATAATATTAAATTTGATGTTCAATCTGGATTAAAAGTATTTAGAAAAGAAATTATTGAACGTATTAGTATTCAACCTTTTCCATGGACTTTTGATTTAGAGTTTTTACTTGCAGCAAAATCTGCAGGATATAAAATTACCGGACACAATATTATTTTTGATAAACGTAAAGGTGGAGCATCTAAAGTAAACCTTATCAAAACTTCGTTTCAAATTGGACTTTCCGCATTATTACTTAAACTAAAATCAAGTGAAGTAGTACCATTTCATAAAGACAGAAAAGATGCGTTAGGACCAGGATTTCATTATAAAGGTATAGAATTTATTCATTTTTCAGATTTAGCAGTTGCAGATAGTGCTGTTAAAACATTACTAGGTCATCAGTTAGCAGGTATTCTTGTTTTTTTTGCAGTATTATTGCTTGGACTACTTATTAATTGGCAAGTAACAATTATTTCTTTTGTTGGATTAATTACAGTTTTATATTTTATAGATTTACTTTTTAACTTTTTCTTAATCTATAGAAGTTTTACTAAATCACCAGAAATTACTGTAGATCCAGAAGAATTTAAATCTATTAAAGAATGGCCTAAATATACAATCTTTTGCCCATTGTACAGAGAATGGATAGTTGTGCCACAATTCGTTAATGCTATTGAAAAATTAGATTATCCAAAAGAAAAACTTGAAGTTCAATTATTACTCGAAGAAGATGATATTGAGACAATAGAACATGTAAAAAACTTTAAACTACCAGACTATATAAAAATAATAGTTGTTCCACATTCATTACCAAAAACAAAACCAAAAGCATGTAATTATGGCTTACGTGTAGCTACAGGTGAATATGCTGTAATTTATGATGCAGAAGATATTCCTGATAGATTACAACTTAAAAAAGCTGTTGTAGCATTTAAAAAATCACCAGCATATATTGCATGTATTCAAGCAAAATTAAATTATTACAATAAAAGTCAAAATCTTCTTACTCGTTTATTTACAGCTGAATATTCGTTATGGTTTGATCTTGTATTAACAGGATTACAATCTATTGGCGCACCTATTCCTCTTGGTGGAACCTCAAACCATTTTAAAGTAGACAAATTACGAGAAGTAAAAGGTTGGGATTCATTTAATGTTACAGAAGACTGTGATCTTGGTATTCGTTTGGCAAAAAATGGATATAAAACTGCAATCATTGATTCTCTTACCATGGAAGAAGCAAATAGTGACTTCTTTAACTGGATCAATCAACGTTCACGTTGGATAAAGGGTTACATTCAAACATATTTAGTTCACATGAGAGATCCACGAAACCTTCTTAAAAATGGATTTAAAGCTCATTTTATTACATTTCAACTCGTTGTTGGAGGAAAAATTTTATCTCTGTTTATTAATCCATTCATGTGGCTTTTAACGGCAGTGTATTTTAGTCTTCGTGCAATTGTTGGACCAACTATTGAACAATTTTTCCCAGGTCCAGTATTTTATATGGCTGTGTTCTCACTTATTTTTGGAAACTTTCTATATGTCTATTACTACATGATTGGGTGTGCAAAACGAGAACAATATGATCTTATAAAATTTATATTCCTTATTCCTTTTTATTGGTTGTCTATGAGTTATGCAGCTTGGAAAGGTTTAATACAGCTCATTTCTAATCCACATTATTGGCCAAAAACAATACACGGTCTTCATCTTAAAAAAGAAGTAAAAGCAACAGTACCTAAAGTTATTGTTTCAGCAAGAGAAGAACTTGGTGGTACATTTTTACCAAAGAGAAAAATTAATGAACTTATAAATCTTATTAGAACAAGAAAAGAATACATGTCTGGTTCTTTATTTATTGTTGCTACACTGCTTGCAAACTTTTTAAACTTTTTCTTTAACGCATATTTGGGTAGAGCGTTAGATTTTGCTAATTTTGCTGCAATTAGTTTAGTCGGTTCATTTTCATTTCTTTCAACATTAATTTCAAAAGGATTTAGTACTACTGTTACATATAAAAGTGGATACTTTACAGGCAAAAATGATAACTATTCTTCCTATACATTCTGGAAGTATATGCGTAAACACGCCTTAATATTTTCTGCTGTTATTACTGTAATTTGGCTTATAGCAACACCTTTTCTTTCAAGTTATTTTAATGCTGACGATATATTATTATTTATTTTATTTGCACTTGTCTTTTTAGTTGGATTTGCACTTGCAGTAGATCAGGCATACATGTCTGGTAAATTATTATTTGCATTGCTTGCATTAATTACAATTTTTGAACCGATTGTAAAAAATGTATTAGCTTTTGCTTTTGTAACTTTAGGATATGATGATTATGCCTATGCAATTGTGGCAATTTCTACATTGCTTACATTCTTTTTTGGTTGGTTAATTATTCGTAGGTATTCTGTAAAAGAAAGAAGAAAAAAAGTAGAAGAAGAAGTTAAACATACTTTTCCTATCAAAATGTTCTTTGTTTCTATGTTGCTTGGACTTTCTTCACTAGCTTTTTTAAGTTTTGATGTGATATTTGCTAAACACTTTTTAAGCCCAGTTGAAGCTGGAAAATACTCATTAGTTTCTTTAGTTGGAAAAATGATCTATTTCTTAGGTGGATTAGCTTCACCATTTATTATTCCACTTGTTAGTAGAAATGAAGGAGCATCTAAAGATTCAAAGAATATACTAACATTAACACTTGTTGCAACAGCTTCTATTACAATGCTTGCCTTTGTTGCCTTTGGATTATTTGGTTATATTACAATTCCAGTCTTATATGGAGAAAAAGGTGAAGATATTATTTCATACTTACCTTTATTTACGGGTGGCCTTGTATTTTTTACTATTTCACGTGTTTATATTTCTTATTATCTTGCAAAGAATATCTATACACTCCCACTTGTTTCTTTCTTACTTACAATTGTGCAATTTGCACTGATTCTTTTCTTCCATGAAACAGTTGGTGAGTTTGTTATGGTAATGTTTATTATTGGTGGATTAAATTTAACTGCTGTTGTTACTCTTCATTATCTTATTGATTATGTAAAAATTATTGAACGTAACTTTAAAGATTTTCTTGGTTTATTTGCAAATTTAGAAGACAAGAAAAAACTTGCTGAAGGAAAAATCTCTATACTTATATTTAATTGGCGTGATACAAAGCATAAGTGGGCTGGTGGGGCAGAAGTATATATTCATCAACTCGCAAAACAATGGGTAAAAGATGGCAATCATGTAACAATTTTCTGTGGAAATAGTGGAAAAGCCACCTATGATGATGTTATTGATGGTGTTAAAATTTATCGCCGTGGAGGCTTTTACATGGTGTACTTGTGGGCGTTTGTTTATTATGTTTTTAAATTCCGTGGAAGATATGACGTTATTATCGATTCTGAAAACGGACTTCCTTTTTTTACACCAATTTATGCAAGTGAAAAGAAATTTTTACTCATTCATCATGTACATCAAGAAGTATTTAGAAAAAGTTTAATTTGGCCATTTTCAGCGATAGCTTCATTTTTGGAAGGAACTGTAATGCCAATGGTGTATAGAAATACAGAAGTAATTACTGTTTCACCATCTTCAAGAGATGAAATTATGAAACATAAATTAACAAAAAAGAGTCCAGGAATAGTGTATAACGGTGTAAATCACACAATATTTAAGCCAGGAAAAAAATCTATTAAACCGTTAGCAGTTTATGTGGGACGTTTACAGTATTATAAAAGTTTAAATATATTTATTAATGCAGCACAAAAAGTATTAGAAACTATACCTGATGCTGAATTTGTCATTGCAGGTGAAGGTGAAGAAAAGAATAATTTACAAAAATATGTTCAGAAATTAGGATTAGAACATAATATTACATTTACAGGTTTTCTTTCCGAAAAAGAAAAAGTTAAACTTCTTCAAAAGGCTTGGGTATTTGTAAACCCTTCAATTATGGAAGGTTGGGCTATTACAACAATTGAAGCAAATGCATGTGGAACACCAGCTATAGCATCAAATGTACCAGGTCTTAAAGATTCTATAAATGATCCAAAAACAGGATTTTTAGTTCCTTATGGTAAAAGTGCACAATTTGCAGAAAAAATTACACAACTTATGAAGAATGAAAAATTACGAAACAAAATGTCTGAAGAAGCACAAAAATGGTCTGAAGAATTCTCTTGGGAAGAAAGTGCTGAACTTTTTTACGATTTTATGAAAAACGATGTTCATAGTCTAAAAACAATTAAGAACATTACTCGTAGATTGGCAACAAAATAATATGAAAACATATACTATAGCATACATTGATTTAGATGATATCCAAAATCCGCTTTTAGCAGGTGGCCAAGCTACTGCTACGTATGAAGTAGGTCGCAGACTTGCTGCAAAAGGTCATAAAGTGGTTGTGTATTGTTCTAAGTATCCTGGGTACAAAGATCGAATCCAAGAAGGAATTGAGTACAAACATGTAGGAATTAATACAGGAAATATAAAAATTAATAATGCACTTTATATTTTAAGTATCCCGTTTATTGTAAAAAAGATTAAAGCAGATGTTATTATAGAGTGTTTTACAGCTCCTATTTCTACATTATTTTCACCGTTATTTACAAAAATTCCAGTTATTGCATTGCCATCTATGTTTAATGCAGCTGAATTTACCAGAAAATATAGATTACCTTTTAATCTAATAGAAAAATTTGGCATGAGATTTTATAAATATATGCTTCCATACTCTGATATGGATCAGGCAAAAGCATTACGAATGAATCCACGTATTAAAACAAAAATAGTTCCACAAGGAGTTGATGAAATTTATTTACAAAATAAACAACAGGAACCACAGTATATTTTATTTTTAGGCAGATTTGATATTGCTCAAAAAGGAATTGACTTGCTCATTCAAGCTTACGAAAAAGTTAAAAATAGAATTGGGTATAAAATGATTATTGCAGGCCATGGCCCAGATAAAGAAAAAATTGAAAAGTTAATTAAGGATGCAGATCTAGAAAATAAGATTGGTGTATTTGGTTCTGCCTATGGAGAAAAGAAATTAAAATTAATGTCGCAAGCATTGTATACTACATTCCCATCTCGGCATGATGAAATGTGCTTATGGGCTCTCGAATCTTTAGCTGGTGGGTTACCACTTATTGGGTTTGATTTGCCAGAATCTACATGGATGACAAAAGAAGTTGCTTTAAAAGCACCTAAGTACAATGTAAATGCTTATTCTGATTTATTACTTGAAGCAACAAAACCAGAAGTTATTGAACCTATGCGAAAAGCAAGTCGTGAATTCGCCAAGAAATATTCTTGGACTCATGTAATAAATGAATTTGAATCTTTTATTGCAGATGTGTTAGCTATTGAAACAAAAAAACTATGAACAACATAATTAAAACAAAATTATCACATATTATTGAAATTCCAAAAATCCGGGATGAAGGATATTTGTGTTTCTTTGAAGGAAACAGTCATATTCCATTTGCAATAAAACGCGTGTATTACATTTTTGATGTAATAAAAAACGCAGTTCGTGGAAAACATACACATAAAAAAACTAAACAAGTTTTATTTTGCATTCGCGGAAGTATTACCATTATTTTAGACAATGGACGCGATAAAGAAGCTATTACATTAAACAAAGCAAATCAAGGATTATTTCTTGACACAATGATGTGGCATGAAATGGTTGCTTTTAAAGAAGGAACCGTATTATTAGTTGTTGCGTCGGATGTATATGAAGAAAAAGATTACATTCGCGATTATAAAACATATTTAGAGGAGGTCTCAAAATGATACTCATGAATGATTTTAAAAAAGAATATGCATCTTTAAAACCAGAAATTGATGCAGCACTAAATACCATGTTAGAAAGTGGCTGGTATATTTTAGGGAAAGAGGTAGAACAATTTGAAAAAGCATTTGCCGCATACCAAGAAGTAAAATACTGTATTGGTGTAGCAAATGGACTTGATGCAATTATGATTTCTTTGATGGCACTAGGTGTTGGACGCGGAGATGAAGTACTTACCGTTTCAAATACAGCAGTTGCAACAGTTCTTGCTATTACAAATTCAGGTGCAACTCCAGTTTTTGTAGACGTAAATGAAAACTACTTAATGGATGTTACAAAAATTGAAGAAAATATTACTTCAAAAACAAAAGCTATTGTTCCAGTTCATTTATTTGGACAAATGGTTGATATGGAAGCTTTAACAAAAATCGCAAAGAAACATAATTTAGTTATTGTTGAAGATGCATGTCAAGCACATGGAGCAAAACAAAACGGAAAAAGATCGGGAAGTATTGGTCAAGCCGGTGCTTTTAGTTTTTATCCAACAAAAAATCTTGGAGGATTTGGAGATGGTGGAGCCATTATTACTAACGATCCAAAACTATATGAAAAATGCAAAATGCTTCGTAATTATGGCCAACGAAATAGGTATTATCATGAAATTAAAGGTATCAACAGTCGTTTAGATGAAATACAGGCAGCTATTCTTTCTGTGAAATTAAACCATTTAGATGGATACGTTTCAAAACGAAATGAAATTGCAGATTGGTATAACGAAGCATTGAAAGGTATTACACAAATTATACTTCCTAACATTCAAGGAAATAATTATCATGCGTATCATTTATACGTTATAAAAGCAGAAAATAGAGATGGTTTATTAAAACATTTAATAGATAATGGTGTCGCATCGCTTATTCATTATCCAGTTCCTGTACATCAGCAAGAATGTTACAAAGAATTTAATGGAATTTCTTTACCAAAAACAGAAGACTTTTCAAAAACAATTGTGTCATTGCCAATTCATCCATTCTTAACAAAAGAAGAAGTTCAAAAAGTAGCAGAAATTATTCGTTCATTTTATAGTTCTTAAATTATTCGTTTCCATACACCTATGAAAAAGTTACAAAATACACCAGAACATATATACGAAATAGAGGGTGTATATGGAGATGAACGCAAATTCAAAGATGCCGCACATAGAGTATCTAAAATGAAAGAAATTCTTGGGAATATGAATCTTAAAAAAGCTAAAATTCTTGATGTTGGTGGTGGAACAGGTTATTTTGCACACCAACTAAAACAACAATTTCCCAAAGCAGAAATATATGTAACAGATATTTCAGTAACAGCAATAAAAGTGGGCAAAAAACTGTATAAGGATTTACAATTTACCATTTCAGATTCTGAAAAAAAATTCCCATACAAAGATAATTTTTTTGATTTAATAATTTCTGGAGAACATATCGCTCACTTAAAAAATACCGATAATTATGTATCAGAAATTTCTCGTGTTCTAAAAAGGAATGGTATTCTTATGCTGACAACTCCAAATTTAGTTTCATGGCTTAATAGAGTGTTAATACTTATAGGTAAACAACCATTCTTTTCAGAACCACTACTTAAAACAGGTGTACCGGTTGTATCTCTATTTGGGTATGAATTTCCACCAAAACACATGTTACCATCTGGACATTTAAGACTTTTTACAATAGATATGCTTAAAAAATCATTACATATATATGGTTTAAAAATGATTAGTTCGTATGGAGTTTCATCTCTTAGTAACCCAATGATTAAACCACTTGATATGTTATTTTCACATATGCCAAATTTAGCATCTGGTCTTATTACTATTTCAAAAAAAGTTTCTAAATGAATAAACAGATACAAGTAACAATTGGAATTCCAGCATACAATGAAGAAAAAAATATTCAAAACGTTTTGTCTGGTATTTTGGCCCAAAACCAAACATCTTGGAAACTTAAAGAAGTATTTGTAATTTGTGATGGATGTACAGACAAAACAGCTAAAAAAGCTCGTGAAGTTGAAAGAAATGTAATTACAGTTATTGATGATGGTCTTAGAAAGGGAAAAACAGAAAGACTTAATGAACTTTTTAAAATGGTACAAGGTGAAGTCCTTATTATGTTTGATGGTGATATAGCTTTTTCTAATACAGATGTAATTACTAATTTACTACAACCATTTGAGGATACAAAAGTAATGCTTGTAGGAGGTAATTCACGACCATTTACACCAAAAACTTTTGTAGAAAAAGCTGTTTATTCTACATTTACAGTATTTTATGAATCCCGTAAAAGGATTAGAAAAGGTCACAATGTGTTTGGTGCCACAGGTTCTATTCTTGCTGCACGTCAAACATTCATAAAAAATATTACTATTCCAAAAGTTGTCTCTGAAGATGCTTATTTATATTTATACTGCATTACTAGAAAACATATTTTTAAATACGTTGACGAAGCAGTAATTTATTATAAATTACCAACAAATTTTAAAGATTATATTAAACAAGTACTAAGATCTTCACCAGTATCAGTTACTACAGAAATGTATCCTTTCTTTGGAGAACGAGCAAATAAAGAATTTAAAAGACCAGCAGGATTTTATATACAACATATCATGGCAGCATTTATGCAGAATCCGCTGGGTGTAACTGTAGTTGTTCTTATTAATTTGTTGTGTAGTCCATTACAAAAGATTGTTATACAAAATTACAAATTAGACTGGTTTACAGCACATTCCACTCATCAATAATATGGATACAGTAACATTCGGATACACCGGTCAAGGATTTGCAATATCGTTATTACAACAAAGAAAATCTGTATACGAATATATTAATTTGTTTACATTACAGCTTATTGGTTATATTATCCGATTTGCACCTTTTCTACAAAAAAACAATAAATCCTATATTCTGTGTTACCATTCTGTTTCAAATAGCGGATGGCGATTTTCAACAAAAACAGTAGATTTTGAAGCACAAATTAAGTATCTGAAAAATAATTATGCAATTTATAGTATTTCAGAAATTCTTGCTGGGAAAAAGGGTATTGCAATAACATTTGACGATGGATATGAAGATATCTATACAAATGCACTCCCTATATTAAAAAAATATGGCATTACAGCAACAGTTTTTGTTATCGGTGATAGTAAAAATCCAAACAGGGATAAAATGGATAATAATTTGGAGTTACTCAATTTAAGCCAAATTTCATTGTTAAAAGAAGCTGGCTGGGAAATTGGATTTCATACACAAACACATCCTAGTTTAATAGAGCTAAGTGACGAAGAATTAGAACAAGAACTTATTATTGGAAAAAAAGATACAGAAACAAAACTAGGAATTGAATTACATTATATTGCATATCCATTAGGGTTATACAACAAAAAAGTTCTTAATTACGTTAAGAAAGCAGGTTATACAGCAGGCTTTACTATAAATGGTGGATCTGTAAAAACAAAAAATAAATATACCATTGATCGTGTAGGTATTGAAGGTACACTTTCAATTCATCAATTTAAAGGATTTATGTCACCTATCGGATTATTTATAAGTAAACAATTTATGAAAGTATTACAACTTAAAGAATTTATTACACACCTTTTATCATGAATACAGCAAAAACAGTTACTATTGGTATTGCAGCTTTTAATGAAGACCAAACTATTGGTCCTCTTCTTGACGCAATACATATTCAAACTGGTGATACATATATATTAGAAAAAATAATCATTGTTCTTGATGGCTCAACAGATAAAACTCGAGAAGTTATTAAAGCACATAATGATCCTCGCATTGTAGTTATTGATCATAAAATACAAAAAGGCAAAGCAACTCGGTTAACACAACTATATAACGTAAATACAAGTGATATATTACTTATTCTTGATGGAGATGTACAAATTACGGATCAACGATTTATAGAAAAATTAGTTCATGAATTTACTAATACGAATGTTGCTATTGTTTCATCAAATAATCAACCAATAAGACCAAACTCATTTATCGGTAAAGTATGGTATGCGAACGAACAATGTTGGTATGAAACAAGAAAATCTGTAAATAATGGTAATAATATATTTAACAATTCAGGTTGTGCAGTTGCATTGGAAAAAAACTTTGCAAAATCAATTACAATGCCTGCAGAAGCAATAGCAGACCAACAGTTTGTATATTTAAGCGCAATGAAGTTAGGTAAAAAATTTATATTTAAAGATAATGCAATTGTGCATTATGTACCACCTTCAACATTACAAGATATTAAAATTCAGTTTGCTCGTTCATTAGGAGAAGAGGAATTTCTAAAAAAATATTTTGATGATTCTTTTAATACATATTTTGAAATTCCTTTAAAAAATAAAATATTAGGACTTATAACAGCAGTAATAAATGATCCTTTTTATACAATTGTTAGCCTTATATTTGTAAAATTATTACCTACATTAGGAATAGTAGAAGATCCAAAAAATAAAAAAGGATTATGGAAAAGAACAAATTCAACAAAATTAGCAGCATAACTATGAAACACACATTTAAATATCTAACAACTCAAGAACTAATATTCAGAAAATTTTTAGATATTTTTAGTTTAATTTTAAATAAAAATGTAAAAGTTTCATCAATTGTAGTACCAGGTTATAGCTTACTAAAAAATCTTAATGCATTATCTTCTGGAACATCCGCATTAATTGGCATTTTTATGAAAAATGAAACAAAACAACGAGTATTTGTAAAAAAATATATTTTTTGTTGCAAAGGATTACGATATGCATCACTCATTAATGAATTAGCAATATTACAACTGTTAAAAGAAAAAAAGAGTACTCAATTCCCAGAATTTCATTTTTTTATTCCTGAATTAAAAACTGTTAAAACTGAAGGAAGTGAAATAACTATTATCTGCGAATACAAAAATGGTGAACCATTATTAGGAAAAGATGAATCAATTCAATTAAGAACGTTAGATAATATATTTTCAGCAATGAAAATATTAAATAGAAATATTAAAAATGAATTAAAACACCTTCCAACAAGAAAAACATATATATTTGCTATAACATTTGTTTATTTTTGGATAAAGGCAACAATTAGAAAACCTTCACAACTAATAAGAAATCTTAAACTTTTTGTAGAATTTTATACAAATTATGTTCTTACTTTACATGAAAAAAATATATACGGACTTATTCACAGAGATTTGCACTCACGCAATATTTTATTAGATAATACAGATATAATAATTACAGATTGGGAAGGCGCAGTTGTAACAGATACATTATATGATTTAGCACTTATTGGAAGACTTTACAGTACAGAGATTAGTTATTCTTCACTTATGAAGTTACTTAAATCCCAGTTAAAAACTAAACAAGAAATAAGAAGATTTTTATATTTAACATTATTTTATACAATACAAACTCTTGCATTGGACAGTAAACAAGCAGTTTCTTATGGTAATACTGAATTCTATTTAGCATTATTAAAAGATAAAATTAAACCTGAATTATTACAAAATTAAACATTATATGAAACTTTTTAGCAAACTAGTACCGTTTATAAAATCACACGCACTTATATTAAGTGTAATAGCACTAGCTGGCTTTGTTCTGTTTTTATCTGTAAAAGGATTTCCGGGAACACCAACTGCTCACGATTTAAACACAAAATACTGGAGACAAGATGGTGTATTTGAACTTTCACCTGAACGAGGAAGATATGCACTAACATACTCAATTGTAGAAGACGGATCTGTATTTCATAATGAACAGATTGCACGATTTGCTGTTCCCGATATTGCCACACGCGATGGCAAATATGTTTCACTCTTTGCACCAGGACTTTCATATTTAACGGCACCTGGATATATGATCGGTAAAATGTTTGGAGCAGCACAGTTTGGAACATTTGCTGTAGTTTCTTTGATTGCATTACTTAATTTTGTACTTGTATACCTTATTTCTAAACAACTAGGAGCATACAAAATTGCCGCTATGCTTGGCGCAATTACATTTTTATTCGCAACACCTGCATTTGTTTATGGAGTTAATTTATATCAGCATCATGTTTCTACATTCTTAATTTTGTTATCTATTTATTTATTAATGAAATACAAAACTATTTGGACAAATATAGTTATATTTATCTTATGTGGTGCATCAATTTCTGTAGATTATCCTAATTTGTTTTTTATGATGCCTGTCGGACTTGTTGCTTTTAGTAGATTATTCCAAATCGAACAAGTTTCAAAAAAAATAAATATTGAAATAAATCTACTTAAAATAATTACACCGATTGTCATTATTTTGCCACTTTTATTTTTATTTTGGTATCAATCAACAGCTAATGGAGGACCATTAAAACTTTCTGGTTCTTTACCAACTGCTAAATTTGATGAAAAAATAGATACCACAGATATAGCATCTATTCCTGAAGATATTCTCAAAAAAGATAAATCAGATTCTTCTGACGATAAAAATGTCGTTGGATTCTTTGAATCGAGAATTTTATTAAATTCTTTTTACTTACATTTTATTAGCCCTGATCGTGGAATGTTAAATTTTACACCAGTCATTTTATTAGGATTTTTAGGACTGGTAGTTTGTTACAACAAAAAAATGCAGTATTTGCCTTTACTTACCGCTGTACTTTCTATTGTTATTATTCTGTATTCATTATGGGGTGATCCTTGGGGAGGTTGGGCATTTGGTTCTCGTTATTTAGTACCAGCTTATGCAATACTTGGCATATTTATTGCAATGCTTCTTAGTTATTATAAAAATAATGTCCTTATATCCATTCTGTTTATTACACTACTTTTCTATTCAATTGGGGTAAATACAATTGGAGCCTTAACAACTATTGCAAATCCACCACAAGTAGAAGTTTTAGCACTTGAAGAATTAACAGGTGTTATTCAAAGATATTCGTATGATCGTGGAATGGAATATTTAAATAGAAATGAAAGTAAATCATTTATATTCAATGCTTTTGCAAAAGATTCCGTTTCTGCATGGGAATATTACTCAATTATTGTTATTCCATTACTTGTAACATCTGCTGGATTAATTATTGCGTTACAACTTACTAAAGAAAAAAACCTATGATAAGCTTTGATTTTAAAACATTTACACTAAAACTATCCTTACCAAAAGCGCCAGCAAATAGTGGGAAACAGTTCCTTGAAAAATATGGCTTAGGAATTGTGTTGATAGTTTTAACCGCAATATCTGTATATTTCTTTATCTATTTTTATCAGAATGGTCTGGGACTGGCATACAATGACGCACGATCTCATTTAGATATTGGCCGTCGTGTTGTTGAAGGATTAAAACCTGGATTAGCTCAGCTTGGTTCTGTATGGCTTCCGTTACCACATCTACTTATGGTTCCAACAATTTGGAATGATTTTATGTGGCATAGTGGTTTGGCTGGGGCAATTATTTCTATGATTGCATTTGTCTATACAGGATTACTTATCTATAAATTCTTAGAAAAATTACATGTAGGAGTGCTTGGACGATTTGTTGGCGTTGGCGTATTCGTAGCAAATTTAAATATTTTATATCTTCAATCTACAGCAATGACAGAACTTTTGCTTATTGCAACAATGACAGCTGCTGTATATGAATTACTGTGTTGGTTTGAAAATGATAAACTCATGAGTTTATTAAAAGCTGCATTCTGGATTATGTTATCTACACTTAATCGATATGATGGCTGGTTCTTATTTATGTTTTCTATTGCAATTATTGGATTATATTTACTTAAGAAAAAAGGGTACAAAACTACAGAAGGAACTCTCATACTATTCTGCTCACTTGGAGGGTTAGGTATAGCACTCTGGTTACTGTGGAACTTGGCCATTTTCGGTGATCCACTTTTCTTTGCATTTGGACCATACTCAGCACGAGCTCAGCAAATTCAACTAGAAGAAGCAGGTGTATTACCTACAAAAAGTGATTGGTTATTTTCTATGAAAGTATATTTATACGCACTGGCATATAATTCCAATGCTTTCATTTCAATACTTGGAGCCATTGGTGCAATTCTGTTATGGTTTGATAAAAAAATTAAAAGACCATTAAAAATTGCCTCAACAGCACTTTTTGCACCACTTTTATTTAATATTCTAGCATTGTATCTTGGTCATTCAGTACTTTATATTCAAGGTTTATCTGGAGACACATGGTTTAATGTTCGTTATGGCATTATGATGATGCCTTCAATCGCTATTTTTATTGGCTATTTGGTTCATAAATTACAACCATTAAAATATATTCTCATTGGACTCATGAGTTTTGTTATTTTCTTTTCTTTTTATGGTTATGATGCAGTAACCATTGATGATGCACGGGTTGGTTCAAGTCAAAAAAACGTATCAGAAGTTAGTGGCTGGCTTGCAGAACATGCCGGACAAGAAAAAGGATTTATTCTTATTTCTGCAGCTTCTCATGATGCTATTATCTTTTCCTCAGGATTACCAATGAGCAGATTTATTCATGAAGGAACAGGATTATATTGGGAAACAGCTACACTTATTCCAGATAAATGGGCACGCTGGATTATCATGAGAACAAATGACAGAAACGATTCAACATTTAGACTACTTGAAGATAAACCAGGATTAAAATATTATAATAAGGTCGGAACGTATCCATTTGCTGATATCTATGAATTAAAACCTGAGTATTTAGATACATTAAATACCGAACCTTCATTAGGTAAGCAAAAATAATTCATGAAAAAAATATATTCTGTGCTCTTTTCTTTATTGTTGTTAATTGTTATGCTGGTAAATACCGGTAGTATGTACGCTGCAACCAACTCAACAACAAATTCAACATTTTGGACATTTCAATCCATAGACACCATGAAATTTTCACGAGATATTGCTCGAGAAAAGGAAAATGATCTTACCTACAATGTAAAAATTCAAGAACAAGTAAAAAAAATTAAAGAAACTGGTGCAACACACATTGCAATTGGTACACCATATGATGCAGAATTTACACCATTTATGAAACGTTGGGTAGATGCAGCTCGTGAGAATGATATGAAAGTATGGTTTAGAGGAAATTTATCTGGTTGGGAAGAATGGTTTGAATATCCGCCAATTGATAGAGAAACTCACACTGAAGGTGTTCGACAGTTTATTCTTAGTAATCCAGATCTTTTTGAAGATGGAGATGTATTTACTTCTTGTCCAGAATGTGAAAATGGTGGACCCGGAGATCCACGCTTTAAAGGCGATGTAGAAGAGTACCGTGCATTTCTTATTAATGAATATTCCGTTGTAAAACAATCTTTTAAAGAAATTAACAAAGATGTTAAAGCCAACTATTATTCAATGAATGGAGATGTAGCTAAATTAGTTATGGATAAACCAACTACTAAAGCACTTGATGGCATTATTACGATTGATCATTATGTAGAATCCGTAGATCAGCTTATTGAAGATATTAATGACTATTCAGAAAGTAGTGGAGGACGAGTAGTACTTGGCGAATGGGGAGCACCAATTCCAGATATACATGGTGACATGTCAGAGGAACAACAGGCACAATGGATAGACAATGCTTTACTAAAAATTATTAACGAAACCAATATAGAAGGATTAAATTACTGGACACATCAGGGTAGTAGCACTGCGCTATGGGATAATGATAATAAACCAAGGCTCGCAGTTACAACACTTTCTAAATATTATAATCCTCGTCGTGTTTCCGGAGAAATTAAAGATACAAAAGGAAATATAATTTATGATGTTCAAGTAATAACGCCAAATAAAGAATTTCTTATTACGCATGGAAAATACGCTATTCCACTTTTAGATGCGGAACAAATTATATTTAAAAAAGAAGGATATAAAGAATTAATTATTAGACCTAATACAAGTGGAACAGAAAATATTACTCAAAATATAATTTTGGTAACAACTAATCATACGTTGTGGGAAAAAATTATGGATTATTTCTATATACTTTTTCATGGAAATGGCCTCGTGTATGCTACAATGAATGGATGAAACTTCTTGCAATAGATCCAGGGTTTGAAAAAGTTGGATACTCTATTTTTGAAACTAAAACTAAAGACTTTCCATTTCGGTACATAACATCTGGACTTATTAAAACTTCAAAAACGCTCGAACATGGCAAAAGACTAGAACATATTTTTAATGAATTAAAACTTATTATTGATTCAAATACGATTGAAACTGTAGCTATGGAACAACTCTTCTTTTTTAAAAATGCAAAGACTGTTATAAATGTTGCTCAGGCACAAGGAGTTATAGAATTACTTACTGCAACAAATAATATTCCTTTAACATATTTAACACCACTTCAAATTAAAGAAATTATTACTGGCTACGGAAAAGCAGATAAACAAGCAGTTCGAAAAATGATAGATTTAACATTAAAACAAGAAATTAAAATAGAAGATGACGATCAATCAGATGCAATTGCTTGTGGTCTTGCGTATTGTTTTTTAAATAAGTATTA
>CAZSUZ010000012.1:0-21748 GCA_964610165.1 uncultured Gammaproteobacteria bacterium | reverse complement strand
TTAATTGCTTCCCAACTTTTTTAATATTTTTACTGCATATTCGGCACCACTTTTCATTGAAGATTCAATATTTTTATTTGATTTTAAGTATTCTGCAATAAATCCAGCTGTAAAACCATCTCCAGCACCTGTTGTATCTACAACTTTTACGTCTTTAATTGCTGGCTGATGATACATTTTATCTTGATAGTAAGCATAACTTCCTTTGCTACCATCTGTTACAACAAGAAGCTGATCTGGATTAAATAACGGATATTTGTTTGTAATTTTTGTATGAAAATCGATACTGTTATAACTAGTTTTAACAATATCTGCAAACTCGTAAGTATTAATTATAAAAACATCTACATGTTTTAAAATTTGTTGAATTTGATCTATAGGACGTCTTGCATCTGTAACATTTAAATTTGCAAAAGTTGTGATATGGTTATCTTGTCCAAATTTTAATAAAGCTATTCGTTCGGCAAGAGGAACCCGCGCCAAATTTGCCATATACAGAGCTTTCCCATTTTTTAAAATTTCAAAATCTGCTTCTTTTTCAAAAATATGTTGATGGGGAGTTCTATAATTGATAATTGTTTTTTCACCTTTTGCGGTAAGTAACACAGAGGAAATATTTGTATAATTTTCTTCAAATTGGCAATACTCTTTATACGTTACTTTTGCTTCATCTAAACTTTCACAAATAAGTTTTTTAAAAGCATTATTCCCAATTTTTGCAATTAGCGCAGCCTGCAAACCATTTTTTTCAATCCCAATTGCTACATTTGCACCACCACCACCTAAGCCTTGATAAAATGAATCTGCAAAATATTTACCACCAATTGCAAGTTCAAAATGATCTTTATTTTGTGTAAGCGTTTCGCCTTTGTAATATAAATCGATTGTTACGGTTCCGATAGAAATGAGGTCAACCATATATTTAGTATACAGAAGATAAAAAATATGTTGAACTCCAGATGTAATAAGTTCAATTACATTTGTTTATTTCTAATAGAATGCCCAATTGATTTATATATAATCGATTGTTGTGACTTATCTTTTAACTGTCTTTCTTCTCTGGAAAGTCTGGCAGAATAAATTCCCATTTCAGCAAATTTTTTCATAATCCGATCATAACATGCACGAGCCCGATGTTCTTCTTCTTTAATATCCTTGTCATACAGTATCATTCCAATAAGATAAATAGCTCTCTCAGAAACAAAATTTAGTCCAATATTTTGTTCAAATTTAAACTCATCTAACATTTGTTCTGTGGTTGTTACAACATTTTTAATTACGTTTTCAGTAAATGGCACCACAACATTAATCCAGTAAATTCCACAATTATCTCTTATTGGATCAATATCTGTTGGTACAGGAATTTTTTTTCTCCAATATAAAATTTTTAAGGCTTTATCTGTTGGCACGCCAAAAAAGGGTATATTTTCAATATCTTGTGTAGATTTACCAGATTTTTTAAGTTTTTGAACAACATCAGACGTAACAAACTGTAAATCATCAACAATTGGTGCTAGTTTTTCTTTAATAATTTGTTGCTTTGTTATTACTAACTCTTTACTATCTGAATAAATTATTGAGCTTGCAATCCATTTTTCTTTTAACCCAATCTCCATCATAAGTTTACGCATAATACGTGCATCTAAGGGAATGTTTGAAGTTAGTTCCCATGGAAACTGACGCTTGAGAGATATAATTCTATAATGATTTGTTAATAAAAAATTTTCTTCAATTATATGATTTTTTTTAAGATACTGAATAACCGGAATCAACTTGCGTAACTGCTGATCATTTTTTAACTTAAAAGAATATATAGAATAATGTGCGGGTTTTGGAGTAAGCCAAATAGTCATTTTAGTAACTACACCAATAGTTGATTGTGAAAATAATCCGTCCAAAGTTGGACCAGCTGCCCATTTATATACATTTTTTACAACTGAGTTTTCATAAGAACCAAAACCAGTATTAATAATTTCACCAGACTGTAAAATTACTTCCAAATTACAGCAATAGCTAAATAAATCGCCTTGCAAACCTTTGCCAATACCTCTCATTAACGTTGTGGCTAAAATACTTCCATCTGGCGGACCACCCGTTGTTGTTATCATAAGTTGCGATTTTTGTTTTTTTAGATATTCATAGACCTGCTGAAAAGTTACACCAGGTTCAACTCGGATGTAGGCAAGCTTTTCATTAAACTCTAAAATATTATTCATATTTCGTAGATTGAGTACAATATCAAAATCTTTTAAATCGCTGTAACCCCAATCTTTTCCCTTGCTCTGAACAAATAATGTTATGTTTTGTTTATAAGCTAAACGCTGAATCTTTTGCACATCTTGTGCTGTTTCTGGCAATATATGTAAGTGTTTATCTCTGATTTCTAGTTTTTTACTCGATAGAATAGATGAAAATAATTGTTCTACAGCTTTTAACGATTGCATGAATGCATTATACACCGTGTCTTATATGGTTTTAAATAATGTAAAATACCAATATGCTAACAATTGTATGTGGCGAAGATATTGCTTCAGCACGTAATAATTTAATTTCTTTAAAAGAAGAATATAAGAAAAAAGGCTATGTAATTCAAAATATAGCACTTAATGACCTTCCAGAAGTATATAAATCCAGTCAAGGAGTTATAGATTTATTTGGTCAAGAATCTGTCTATTTTGTTGATGAAATTTCAGCCAAATATAAAGGTCGTGGTAAAAATGAATTTAAAGATACTATTTTAGAAATAAGTAAAAATCCAACTCTTCATGTTGTTAGTTGGGAAGAAGGTAAGTCTGCTTATGATTTAGCAACAATAAAAAAAATAACTACACAGTTTATTGAACGTAAACCTTCCAAAACTATATTTCAATTATTAGATTCTTGTTATCCAGGTAATTTAAAAGATTTTTTATTTACTTTTGAAACCGTTACAACGTCTCAAGATAGCATGTTCGTGTATACACTATTATGGCGACATATAAGAAAATTAATCCTTGCACAACAAGACATATTTGATAAATCTGTTCTGCCTTGGCAAAAAGGAAATATACGTAATCAAGCACATTTGTGGGAGCAAAAAAAACTGCTAGCATTCTATGAAGGTTTAATTCGCATAGATCAAGGTATGAAAACAAGCACAAGCTCATTCGATTTAAATGAATCGATCGAAATTCTTGCCTGTTACTATTTGAGGTAAAATTAGGTATAATACTTTTGAATGATTTAGACTTTTACTTCATGCTGAATTACAGATTAATTACTAATTAATAACAAACTATGACACAAATCGACCCATCAATTTTTAAAGCTTACGATATTCGTTCAACATATCCAGATAAAATTAATGAAGATGTTGTTGAACAAGTTATACGAGCAATTTATACCTACTTTACTCAACTAAAAGCAAAAAAGAATATGACTATTGTATTAGGTCATGACATGAGAACACATTCACCATCATTATTTCAAAGAGCTAAAGATGCATTAGTTAAATCTGGTGCTCATGTTATTGATGTCGGACTTGTACCAACACCAACTGTTTATTTTACAGTTAGAACATTTGAATATGATGCAGGTATTATGATTAGTGCTTCACATAATCCAAAAGAATATAACGGTATTAAAATGGTTTTGCGAGAAGGAAATACACTAGTAAAAATTGGCAAGACAACAGGAATGGCAGAAATTAAGGAAATAGCCATGAATAATTCATTTGCAGAGTATACAAATGACGGAACCGTTGAAGAAAAAAAAGATGTTCTTAAAGAAGAAATTACTCAGGCATTTAAAGCTATTCATCCTGGAGATGTAAGCCATCTTACAATTGTTGCAGACCCAGCAAACGCCATGGGAATTCCACCATTAAAAGAATTATTCAACAGTCAAGGATATGAACGAGTTAATTCTAAATTTATTCCTATTAATTTTGAATTAGATGGCACATTTCCTGCACATCAAGCAGATCCATTACAACATAAAACACTCAGACAACTACAAGATAAAGTAATGTCAGAAAAAGCTGATCTTGGTATTTGTACAGATGGCGATGCAGACCGTGTTATGTTTATTAACGAAAAAGGTGACATTATTCCAGCAACATATATTACAGCTCTTGTAGCAGGTGAAATTCTAAAAGACTTTCCAGGCGAGCTTATTCTGGTTGATATTCGCTATACACGAAATGTAGAACATGTTGTAAAACAATTAGGTGGTAAAGTTGGCTACACAAAAGTTGGACATGCCTTAATTACAGAACAAATTAACCGTGAAAATGCTATTTTTGCAGGTGAATCTTCTGGACATTATTACTTCCGAGACATGGGTGGCTGTGAAAGTACAATGCGAATTATTCTGTATGTACTTCGTGTTCTTGCTCGAGAAAAGAAACCAATTTCAGAAATATTAGCTGAAATGGAGGTTTCTTATGAATCTGGAGAATATAATTTTGAATTACCAGAAGGTGTTACTGCTAAAACAATTACAGATAAAATTACCAATGAATATAGTGACGGAACACTTTCAACATTAGATGGCATTGCAATTGATTATCCAGAATGGAGATTAAGTATTAGAACTTCTAATACAGAACCATTATTACGATTAAATATTGAAGGTAAGACAAAAGATTTAGTTCGTTCTAAAATAGTTGAGCTTAGACAAGAAATAGAGTCAACTGGTGCACATATAATCGAATGACGTGATACCTATTTAGTAATATAATTGAAAACATGGCCGAAGAAGAAAAAAAAGATGATCAACAGATAGAGCTATCTGGAGTAACGCAAAAACTCATTTCTGCTTTAAAAGAAATTAAGCCAAAACACCCAGTTGATGAGTTTACAAAACTTACTGTTTCTCAGACTGCCTCTTTTTTGGCGCTTATTTATGAAAAAGTTCGTAACTCCATAGAAGATCGCGAGGATCATCTTATAAGACGAGCTGCAATTGAACGTATTCTTAAGCGTAGATTAGCTCTTAATCCAACCGGTAAAAATGAAGGTGAAAATCTTCTTCGAGAACTAATGTGGGCTCGTTACTTTCCAAATGGTTCACTTGGTGAACATGATATTCAAGAAATGCAAAAAATACTGAATAGATATATTCAGTTAAAACAAATACTCCTTGCTAAAGGCGGAAACCAACGTATATTTTTAGCTGAATATTTAATGGATTTATTCTCTGCAGAAATAGAGGAACATCTTAATAAAGAAGAATCTCAAATTGATGAAAATTTAACGTTTTTTATTTTTCAAACATTAAAAGATAAAGTTAAAATTGAAGATTTAGATGATACGCAAAAAGATACATTTCTTTTTATTGCTATAGAAAATTCATTTAGAAAAAGTGACCGTGCATATCAACGATATCATTTATTTAGACTCTACTATAAACAGATAGCTTCTTACACTACACCAGAAGATGATGAAATGATTGCTAAACTACCTGCAATCTTTAAAAAAATTGACGAACTTATTAGTAATAAAACTGTAGAAAAATTAATTCGATTTACACGCAAACAACTCCCTCCATACTTAATTTTGTTTTATATAATTCGCAAACATAAAGATAAGATAGAAGAAATTCTTTCTAATAAAAATGTGTTGTGGTCTCATGTAGAAAAAATGTCTACAGAAAAGTACGGACAACTTCGCAAAAGACTTAATATAGTTGCATTTAGAAGTCTTGTGTATATCTTTATAACTAAAATGCTTTTTGCACTTGCACTAGAAGTACCTGTTTCTCAACTTATTTATAACCATATTAGTTATGTTGCAATTGGTGTAAATACGTTATTTCCACCAATACTTATGTTACTTATTATTTTAACAGTTACCATTCCAGGACCAGATAACACCAGAAGACTGTATTTAAGACTATTAGAGATTATTAATGCAGATCCAACATACGAAAAAACAGTCGCATTTATTACACAGAAGGCAAAACCAAAACGACCTATTTTAGTTGCAGGATTTACATTACTGTATACCTTAACATTTGTAGTTACACTCTATTTAATTCATTATTTATTATCGCTCATTCATTTTAATTTACTAAGTGAGGCACTCTTTATTTTCTTTATTAGTGTTGTTGCCTTTTTCTCTTATAAAATTAAACAACTTGCAAATATGTACCGCATTACAGAAAAGGGGAATGTACTTGGTCCTGTTGTAGACTTTTTCTTTATGCCAATTCTTTCTCTCGGTAAAATATTTAGTGAAGGTGTTTCTCGCATAAACTTCTTTATTATTATCTTTGATTTTATTATTGAAGCTCCTTTTAAACTTATTGTGGATGTAATAGAGGAGTGGATTAAATTCGTAAGGCAAAAGAAAGATGAGATTGCATAATTTAACCAAAAGTAAAGGCATACAGTTGAACTCCATTAGCAAACTCTAATCTTAATACATGTGTACCTCTCTTTCCCTTTAAATCTACTAATTCATATAATCTTGGCTCATCTAGAGTTATTATTCCATCCTTCACATCTACTCCAGAAACTTCTGCAGAAATTATTTTATTATCTAAATAAATAGTTACTTTTTCATTGCCAACTGTAGGATGCATAACTAAAAATACTTTATTACCTTCAAAATGCATAAGTAATTGAGCGTTTTGAACTGTTTCAGAGTACTGATCTTGAATTATCCAATCACCAGAATAAGCAAAAGAGTTGAGCTCTACAGAAGTTGGGAAGGTGTAAGATTGTGAACCGTTTTTAAATGGTTTACCAGATTCAAATCGTTCAACTCTTCTAGAACCCAAATATGTTTCTGGTGTTTGTTCAAAACGCGGTGACTGATCTTCAATTGTAGTTAATTCTGTAGAAGAAACAGTCTTGCCTGCTTCTTCTATAAGTTTCTGAATTGCTTCTTCTGTTTCATCATATTTACCTTCACCAAAATGCGTGTATCGAATATTTCCATTTGCATCAATTAAATAATGTGCTGGCCAATATCTATTACTGTAGGCATTCCAGGTTTTAAAATCATTATCCTGCGCAATTGGGTAAGTTATACCGTATTGCTTTGCCGCGTTTTGTACATTTAGAGTATTTTTTTCAAATTCAAATTCCGGCGAATGAACACCAATAATTACAAAATTATCATCTTTATACTTTTCATACCAAGAAGTTACATAAGGAAAAGTACGAATACAATTAATACATGTATAGGTCCAAAAATCTATTAAAACAACTTTGCCGCGTAAACTAGACATAGTGACAGGCTCAGAATTTATCCAGTTGGTGATACCAGTTAGCTCTGGTGCTTTTGCTAAAACAGGAAGTACATCTTTAGATTCAGGAAAAGGCATCTCAATATCTACTCCATTAGTATTACCTTTTAGTGCGTCAAGTTCTTCTTCAACAATAGGATTACCTTCAAATTGATTTAATAAAACAGAGTAAGACGGAAACGCATCTAATAATTTAACTTGCAATACTTTATCAAAATTTGTTGCTATAGAAATAGCTGTGAAAATCATAACTACACCAAATAGTTGCTGAATAACACCTGTATATTTTGAAACAAAATTATTAGTTGTTAAAAGTTTTTGACCAATTCGTGCAAATAAAAATAACGGTATTCCAACTCCAATTACATAGGCAAGTGTTACAAGTACAATTTGAAAATTAACAGCTTGAGTTGCTGCGAGTGTTGCAATAGTTGCTAAAATAGGACCAGCACAAGGTGTCCATACAATGCCAAGTGATAAACCAGTTATAAGGCCAGAATTAAATCCATCACCTTTTCCCCGCATGACACCAAACTTACCACTAAATCTACTCACATAACCTTCGAGAATATGAGAAAGTGGAGGAATGAGTAGCATTAATCCAAGTAAACCAATTATAGCTACTGCAAAATAACGAAGAATGTTAGGATCAAAAGGAATAATACTAACAATATATGAAATTGATAAAGTAATAAATGCAAAACTTGTGATTATCCCAAGTGTAATACCAAGTGGCTTTCTTGTACCACCCGTTGTAGATGATGACAAAATAATTGGTAACAAAGGCCAAATACAAGGTGCAGCTATAGTTATTACTCCAGATATAAATGCAAAAATAAGTAGAATTATCATAATAAATAAGATATAATATAAGTCTTCCATCTCGCTTTTGCGGGATGGAGGGCTTTTTTTTGCCCTTCATTTATTATATACATTTAATTTACTGATTGTCTTGCTGTTCCAATTTCTTCTAATTGAGTTTTTGTTTTAGATAACGGAATTGATTTTAAATCTATATCATTTTTATTTGCCATTACTAAACCATTTATAATGCTTCTTGCTTTTTCTGCATCATGTTTTGATAAAAAACGAATAGGTGATGGATTTTTATTAAGTCCCCAAGCTTCAATACGTAATTGTCCAAAAAACAAATCGTAAGAACTATCTACGCCACTAATGTTATCTATTGGTATTGAAAATATATCTTTAGAAAAGAAGAATATACCACTTACAATATCTATTTTGTTTTCATCAATAATAAGTTCATCTGGAAATAAATCGAATGGAAAAAGTGTTTTTGCTTTAAATAAAATACGTCTTGATCCTTTTACTGTTTTTTCTAATTCTTGTTCAGGAGTACCTTTATTAAGGTCATCAAAAGGCAGTTCCTTTTTTTGCTTTTCTTGTGTTGGAGGTGGCGGGTAATCCGGCTCTTCAATAATTTCCTCTTCTTTTCTTATTTCATCTTTTTTTGAATCATATATAGTAGGCATAACATAATTCTAAAGCTGATATGTATGAATTACTTCAAAAATAAGTGTGTAATGTGTGAGAATTACAACTTTGTAAGGGTTTCTTTAACCGTATTAAACTGTTCAGGATTATAAATAGAAACTGGAAGAACTAACGTATTATATTTTTTTAATTTTTTAAGAATATCTTTCTGTTTTTTTTCGTCAATAAGGTCTGTTTTTGTAAGTAATATAATTTGTTTCTTATTAAGTAACTGAGCATTATATCTGCCGATTTCTGCAATCACTGTTTCATAGTCTTTTATAATGTCTTCAGAATCTGCTGCTATACAATGAATAAGCACTTCAACTTTTTCAATATGTTTTAAAAATTTAATTCCTAGTCCTTTTCCTTCGGAAGCACCTTCTATAAGTCCAGGAATATCTGCAATTATGCTATTGTTAAATGCTCCTAAGTTTGGTTCAAGAGTTGTAAATGGATAAGGTGCAGTTCTTACTTGAGCTGCTGTTAATTCATTAAGTAAACTACTTTTACCTGCATTTGGAAGACCAATTAATCCATAATTTGCAATTAATTTTAGTACTAATTTAAATCTTCTTTCAGCTCCAGGTTTTCCAGGCTGAGCATTTTTAGGGGATCTATTGGTTGGTGTTGCAAATTTAGCATTTCCTTTTCCACCATAGCCACCAGTTACTAACAGTACTGGTTCACCAGTGGTAATCTCAAATGATTCTTTTGTTTCTTGATCTATAAATAATGTTCCAACAGGTACTTTAATTGTTAAGTCGGTGCCGTGTGCGCCAGTTCTTTTAAAATTAGCTCCAACAACACCATCTCCGGCTCTAAATTTTGTGACTGTCGAATATTTATATAAATCGATCATATTGGGTTCGGCAACTGCATAAACATTGCCACCTTTCCCACCATCACCACCAGAAGGCCCCGTTTTTACTCCAGGAAAAAATGCTGCTCTTCCGGTTCCACCTGTGCCACCTTCAACTTGTATATATGCTTCATCAATAAACATAGGTATATTATACCTTATATGTCTTGTTATAAAAAGACAAACTAAATTTACTCTTAATCAATTCTCTGATATAATAATCTCTTACACCTATGAAATTATTTGTGATTCTTTTTCTTGTTTTAATTAACGGTCTTCTTTCCATGGCTGAAATAGCTATGATTTCTGCAAAACGTTCTAAACTACGCAAACTAGAAGACGAAGGTCATCAAAGTGCTGCAATAGTTCTTAAGTTAACAGAAAATCCAAATAAATTATTTTCAACTATTCAAGTAGGAATTACTCTCATTGGTATCTTAACCGGTGCATTGAGTGGTATTACTTTATCAGAACCTTTTGCACTATATCTTTCATCTTTGGGATTAGCTGAAAGTATTAGTGGAACAATTGCATTTATTCTCGTTGTTATTATCACAACTTATATTTCCATAGTCATAGGGGAGCTTGTTCCAAAACGTATTGGATTACAGTATGCAGAACGAATTGCACTTATCATGGCTGTTCCAATGGAATTCATTTCTTCCTTATTTATTCAAATAGTTACCGTTCTAAGTAAATCCACTGACTTTATATTACAAATATTTGGCATAAATCAATCCAAAGAAGCAACAGTTAGTGAAGATGAACTAAAAATGATTATTCAAGAAGGCGCCCAAACAGGACTATTTGGAAAGGCTGAACGAGGTATTCTAGAACAAGCAATTAATCTTACAGATACAAAAGTTAATTCACTCATGATTACAAGAAATAAAATTGTGTGGATTGATGAAAAAATTACTGCTAAAGAGCTAAAAGAACTTGTACTTAACAATCCTTATTCTTATTTTCCTGTTTGTAAAGAAGATATTGACAATGTTGTTGGAATGATTAGTTATGATTCTATTGTTTTAGAATTATTATCCTCAGAAAAACCATCAATTAAAAAACATATTATTAAAGCACCTCTTATTCCAGAAAATAAAAAAGTTTTTAATGTTCTTGAGTTATTAAAAAGAACAAGAGTTCATACTGGGCTTATTGTAGACGAATATGGAAATATTGAAGGTCTTATTCATATTAGTGATATTTTAGAAGCATTAGTTGGAGATTTACCTGAAGTTCATGAAAAAGAAGAACTAAAAATTATTAAAAGATCAAAAAACTCATGGTTAATTGATGGACTTTTATCCGTCAATGAATTTAAAGATTATTTTGAAATTGAAGATCTTCCACACGAGGAATATGGTGGTTTTACAACTGTTGGCGGATTTGTAATGGACATTCTTGGTAAAGTTCCCGTAACATCGGACTCTTTTGAAATGGATGAATACAAGATAGAAGTAGTTGATATGGATGGTAATAGAGTAGATAAAATTTTACTTACAAAAATTCCTCTTAATTAAAAAATTGGGAGGTTAGTAGGTGGCCAAAGGCCACCTACTAACCCAAGATTAGCAAATAATCTAACTTCGCTTTGTTACTTTAAAGCTAGTAAAACTATTTACTAAGTTGTGGGAAATAGATCTTTGATTTATCTAATTCACCACAATTAAGGCTTTCTTCCGTTGGGAATGTGTACTCCCACTCGTTTGTACCAATTAAACTCCCTTCAATACCTTCTCTGAGCACAGCCTTCACACGAGTTGTATTACCCGGCAACGTGTTTCCCAAGATTCCGTAGTCAATTGCCATAGATACAGGCAAGACAACTTTCCCAGCTAAATCTGTACACGTACCATTTACAAAGACTGGCGTACCAGCTTCATAGTTGGTAAATGTTTGAGTTATGTGAATTTCAACTGTAACTGGATAGCTTACCGTGATAGGCTCACTAATTGTTATTGGCAGTTCTACAGTTACAGGAACTGTCGTCGTAACCGGCACTTCCGTAGTAACGGGTACGTGAACAGTTATAGGAACCGTTGTAGTAACGGGTATTTCTGTCGTTATTGGCACCTCAACGGTTACAGGAATTGTTGTCGTAACCGGCACTTCCGTAGTAACGGGGATATTAACCGTGATTGGCTCTGTTACAGTCACAGTTTCAGTTTCTGTAATAACTTCCGGCTCACAAGCTTCATATGTACCAAGATCGAAAGTCCATGGACCAAGATCTGAGCCAACTGCTTCATAGCCGTCTGCCACAGTGTAGGTAACATCAACTTCACCTTCAATAGCATCAGGAGGCGTTTCTACAAACGTCAAACCTTCTACCTGAAAGTAATAGATGTTGCCCGTCATGCCACATTGTGTAATAGGAGCAGGTACCGGTTTTACAACTTGTGCTTGGCACAAGTAATAATCTCCGATACTCACTACCCATTCAGTATCACCAATAATCGTGTAACCCGGCAATGCCACAGCAGTAACTGTAACGTCACCTTGCGTAGCATTCTCTGGATCTGCAGTAACTGTTGCTCCTTCAACTTCTGGCAAAATAACACTGCCATAAGTATTACAAGCAACAATTTCATTTACCGTAGGCGCAGGGACTGTTACTGGCTCAAGACCAAAGGTTGTCTCAAAGCAATCGAAATTAATCGAAGTTACCAGAGCGTCACCCGGTTGGTATGAACCATACGAAATGCCATAAGCAATAATCACTAGATCCGGATTTGCATCCAGAATTTCTTCTAGTGTTACTTTGTGTCTAGATTCGTATGGTGTGGCTGAATTAACTCCATTGGGAACACCCAATGCAGAGCCAGTTCGCCACCAATAACCATCAAACACTCCCTTCCCGTCAGGATCGTTATAAACTGCCTCCCATACAAGGGTAGCAAAAGCCGCACCATCTTCCCAACCTGTTACTTGAAGTTGATAGGTTGGGGTAAAGATGCCATTACCAGTTACATCAAAATCAAGAAAATTAATTTCAGCCAGAGGTATATTTACTGGACGAAGTATAATTGTCTTGGCTTCGTTTACTGGATTGTCTATTGTGATCCCATCAGCGGTAAATTCATACACGCTCAAATTTTGAGAATTGTAACTATTGTTTATAGTCCAATCACTCATATTAAGCGGTGTTACTAGTTCAGAATCCCCACCTGTGCATAGCTCTACAACCGGCACGCCATTGTGCCAGTGTGCTGCATAGCTATTTCTTGAAAGAGTCGGAAAGTTATCCGCCCCAAAGTTATAACTATTCAAAAACACTTCACGAATGTAATTAGTTCCACCCGCAGCAGTTCCTACCAGTTCGTCGTTGATATAGTACTGGTATTCACCTGCGGTTGTATCCAGTACAATGCGGAGCGTTACCCATGTATCCCATACAAACGGAGTGGTCAAATACTCAGACCACCCAATATTTGAGTCCCAAATTCGGAACCCAGTATGGGTAGGTGTCGTCGCAAAGTTTGTACAATCAGGAGAAGGACAGGTTTCAAGATTCACAAACTCTATGATTCCATACAGTTCGTCTCTTGCACCAGATCCAGTATCTCCAACTGTCCAAACACCTGCTCTGACTGCTTTGTTCTGCCAGTCCGAGTCAATATACAGATCAATTTCTACTTCTGTACCAAAATTACCGGCAGGAGCATTTGCTGCGGCGTCGGGTGTTTTAATACCTTCAGTCCGTTGAAATGTACCCGCCTGCGTCTGAGTTTTGTCAATTCCAATTCTCAGAACCTTACTACGGCCAAATGCAGAAACCGAAGTTGCATCATCTGTTGGAAAAAAACGATCTGCAACCCATTTACTGTCAATCTCATCCTGCGTAAATGCAGGTAACAAACCATCAGCAAAAGCCGGTGTTGAAATCGATAACAACATTCCAACAACTAGACAGAACGACAAAACTACCTTTGAAACATAGCGTTTCATTGTGCACACCTTTCTTAAACTACATAAAGTGGAGGATTGGTTTTATCCGAGACCATCATAACTTATAATAGTCTGCTTCTTTGGTATGCCACGATTGGCAACCATAAGACGGATATACATAAAGAGACATATATCTCTCCTTGTATATCCGTCTTAAAAACAGCTATTAATGTAATATCTACTTTTAAAGTGCGAAAAGGATATTATACTACAAAATTAATCTTATAATTTTTTTACTTGCAAAGAATAATAAGCAAAAAAAAGCACTCAATACAATACTTTATGAGTGCTTACTAAGTTTTAATTAATATTGTGAGCCCGCCGAGACTCGAACTCGGAACCAATAGCTTAAGAGGCTACTGCTCTACCATTGAGCTACGGGCCCAAAAGAAGTGCCCCTAGAGGGAATCGAACCCCCATCACTGGTTCCGAAGACCAGTGCTCTATCCATTAAGCTATAGAGGCAATACTGCTTATTCTATCAACCATATATTATACTATAGTTACTATGCTTTCAGAAGCTTTATACATCTTATTAATCATTGTAGAAATCGTTGTTTTAGGTTGGGTAGCTGTGTATGCTGTTTTTCTTGTATTCTCATGGTTAAAAGGTGCTCCGTACGTTGCAACTGCAAGAGAAGAATTAAATACAATTTTTGAACGAGCTGGTCTTAAACAAGGAATGACATTTATAGAATTAGGTTGTGGTGATGGTCGAGTAACCAGATATGCAGTACAACATATAGGTGTAAAAGGAATAGGCATTGATATTAATCCAATTCTTATATTAATTGCACGATTTCTTTCATACATTAAAAAAGTAAAAAATATAACTTTTATAAGACAAAATGTGTTAAATAGCAATCTATCTTCTGGTGATGTAATTTATATTTATTTATTTCCACTATTAGTTCAAAAATTAAAACATAGTATTCTTGATGGTACAAAAAGGCCTGTCACCATTATTGCGCATGGATTTGCCATAGATTATCTCAAAGAATATAAATATGATGAAATTAAAGGTAAACATTTTAAAACGCATTATTATCTGATTAAAGATAAAAGTTGACTTATTTCTGATTTATCCTATATATTGATACTATGCTTAAGAAAATCGTTATGCTTCTTGCTATTTTTGGCAGTGCATTTATTGCAAACTTGTACTTAGTATCACGTATTTATGCAACAACAGAAAGACAAACAAGTATTGCTATTATTTTAGAAGAGTTGGACAATATTAAAATTGACACAACTTCTATAGAAACCGCAGAATATTTTATTGATGACGTGGATAAAGATAAAAGAGTAGCAGTATTAAAAGCTTTTTTCCGCAAACATGACTCGCCATTATACGAACATGCAGATTATGTAGTAAAGGTTGCTGATGAATATGGTTTAGATTATAGACTATTACCCGCTATTTCTATGCAAGAATCTGGTGCATGTAAGGTTATTCCAAATAACTCACATAACTGCTGGGGATGGGGAATATATGGCGGTAAAGTAACCAGATTTGCTTCTTATCCAGAGGCTATTGAAACAGTTTCTCGTGGAATTAAAAAATATTATATTGATGAAGGATTAACAACAACAGAACAAATTATGAGTAAATATAATCCAAGTTCAACAGGAAGCTGGTCTTTTGGTGTAAATTACTTTTTAAACGGTTTGGAATAAATTATGTGGTCAGTTATAACTAATATAATTGGGTTAGGAATTATAAATGCCTTTGCAATGATAGGCATTATGTTTATATACGGTGTAAGTATGTATTGGGAAAGAGAACATATTTTGTTATTTCCACCCATATTAATTCCATCTGGATTAATATTACTACTCTTATCTATTAATTTTTGCCTATTGTACATGAATACTATACCTCATTATAAGTGGCCATTAAAAAAGAAAATCTTCGGAGGACTTTTTATACTCATAGGGTTATTCGTGAGTATTATGTTATGGAGTATTTATATATATAACCAATAGTATTATTGAGTAGATCTAGCATTAGAAAGCTCTTGAGACATAGAATATTGTGTTCCTTTTTTCTTTGCATTTGTAGCAAAAGCAGAACCTCTTTTTGCCTTTTTAGACATTAAAGCTTCCATCCAAGTACCAGATTCACTAATTTTTGTGCGAAGAAGTTCCAGCACTTTAAGTACAACTTCCAAAAATCGAACATGATAAATACCAGGTTTTTCTGGCAATGTATCTATGGTTAATTTTTCAATATCTGCAACTTCGGACATTAAAGCAGAATCTGCTTTTTTTATTAATTTTACTTCTTGTCTTATTTGTTCAATAAGCTGTTTGATTTCATTCATTTGTCGATCTTCTTCGATATTTCTATAATTAAAAAGTGTTCCACCTTCCATGCGGAATGAACCTTGTTGTTGCTGTTCTTGTTGTATTTGTTTCTCTAAAGAAGAATCTTGTTCTTGTGCCTGATCATATTGTCCAAGAAGTTGTTCAAATATACCTTTTCCCATATCAGTAAAGCCATCAACAATTTGATTAGCAGTATCTTTTCCAAATGAAGTAAGTGTGCCAGTTACACCAGCACTAGTTTCGCGCTCCATACTATCACGCGTATTTTTAGGCATGACACGATTTGTATGTTTAGAGCTTTGGGAATTCATAGCTCTTATATTATACTACAGGCTATTAATGTAATCAAGTGTCTTCTGCTTTCTAAGAAGCGCTGCATAGTAGTATGCATTCTGTTGAATTGCTTTTCTTTCTTCGTCTGTTTTAACATTTGCAAATATTTTTTCCAGTTCTGCTTGTTCTATTTTAATATCTTCTTGATCTGCAATTTCTTGTAATATAAACTCAATTTTGTAACTATCTTCAATTTCACGCTTTATTTGTTCTTGCATTTGTTCTTTTGTTAGATTTTTAGATTGAAGGTAAGCTTCCATTGTAATGCCAACACGTTGCATATCATCTACTAGTTTTGCAAGTCTTTTTTGCATTTCTTCTTCTAAAATAAGGTCAGAAACTTCTACTTTAGCTTCTTTCATAAGAGCATCAAGTGATGCCTGAAATTCTGCTTGTTTTTGCTTTTCACGGTCTGCATCTGTTATTTCTTTATCTTTTCCAGGAACCCAAATATCACTCTTTTTTACTTCTTTTTTTGCTGCTTGAACTTTTTCTTTAAATTTTCCTAGTACAACTTTAGGAGATTCTGCTGTTGTAAATTTAATTTCCCAATCTTCACCTTCTTTTGCTTTTACAAGCTCTACACGAGGGGAAATGATAGGTTTAATGTCTTCTTTTTTAACAATTTCAGAGTAAACAACAGGCATGTAATTGCGAATTAATGTATCGTAGATATCATCTTTTTTCAGATGTTTTTCGGCAACTTCTTTTGGAGCTTTTCCTTTACGAAAACCTTGTACTTCTAACTCTTTTTGAAGTTGAACAAAGGCTTTTTTATATTCAGAATCTATATCTTGTTGTGGAACTGAGATTATAAATTCAATGGTTTGTTTAGGTAAATTTTTGCGTTTAAACGTATACATGGTTACAATTCTACCGCAAGTTTAGAAAAATACAATCGCTTTTCTTCTTCGAGCGCTACAAACCTATTACGAAAGTAATGTACTTTTTGTGCCCATGTAGGACTTGCAGCATAGATAGGAGCAATTGTTTCTATTGTATCTGCACCTTTTGCATAATAGTTTTCACTTAAGCCACGTCCAACTGTATCTATGGCATCTTCCCATGAATCAAAAGTAATTAAACCGCCACCCCAACCAAATGGATTATATGAACCAGGCAGTATAAATCGACCAAATGTAGATTCTACACCTGTAATAGATGGTAATAAATAACAATCAATATTGTATTTAGTACATACTTCTATAAAGGTATCTGCTTCGCCCACAAGAGGAGAGTTATAACTAGTTAAAATTTCTTGTATTACAGTACGTTTTAAACCAGTATCAATATGTTGCTGTATGTCTGTAGTTTGTTCAACTACAGTTCGCATAGAAGCGGAAGCACCTGCTTCTTTTATAGAAGAAGCATGAGCTCTGTTTGGTAACCCTAGTAATATTAATAAAAATATTACTATGAGTTTAATTTTACCCATAAAAAAATGTTGATGTCTTCCGTCGATTGGGAGGAAAACATCAACACGTATGTATAAGTATACATCTATATTATAGGTTTGTCAACATGTAAATTACAAAATCCTGTAAAATACCTGCAATGCTATTTTAGATTGTTTTGACAACCTAATATGCATGTAAATATTGAATATGTAATAGTAATTTCTGACTCAATTAATATAATTTATACCATTTTTTGTATTTTATTGACAAGTATAAAAAACACATGACAGGGGAATCAAAACGTGTTAAAATAACTAAATTGAAAAAGGACGCGTGGTGTAGCCCGGTTTAACACACTTCCCTGTCACGGAAGAGATCGCGAGTTCGAATCTCGTCGCGTCCGCCACTAAACTTCTTTAAATCCGTATCTTACTACACCAATTCACCACTTACATATAAAGAAATATTTAAAATTTCAGGATTAGATTGATTTAACAGAGTTTTTTGATATTTTTTGGCTATAATAGATAACCTATGAGTGAGCGTATTGAATACCAGCAAGATCCTGCAGCAGATATTCTTACTATAACCGATGATGAAAGTGCCTATCTCTATGATGTAATGGTTACGGCAGATAAAGATCTTGCTGCAATTATTTCATTTAATAAAGCACGTTACAACAATCTTAATACGTATCTACAGAATAGAGATCGTGTAAAATCTTTTGAAGTAGAATTATTAGAAGATTACACTAATATTTCCAGTTCATTAACTGCTGGTCGCGCATTCCAAAAACTACATGCAGAACTTACTGCAGAATATAAAGTTCCACATGAAGAAATATTAGATATATATCAAAAACTTCTGGAAGAATATATACGTCATCCAGAAATACCTTTACATCCCAATAAAGTAGATAATAGAACTCGTAAACAGATAGTAACATTTTTTGAAAAACAAATGACGGTTCCTAGATGGTGGAAAGGTGGAACTATAGACTGGCATAACTTTATGTGGGCACGACTTAATTTTCATAATTATATACATGAAGATTTAGGATTTAATCATGTTAACAAGCTAAACTATATAATACCCCAATGTTATTTGCATTTTGTAGATCCAGAGTTTTTACCAGATTGGTATGAAGGAATGAAACAAAAACCGCAAGAGCAACTTCTTGAAGAAGTAGATCAAGAATTTAATGAAGACCTACAGGTTAAAGATAAATTGTATACGGATATCTCAAATGTTCCAAATACCCACAAAAAATTGTTTGATTATTTTAATGAAAAAAATGAAAGTTATAACACTTGGATTCTTGAAAAGGCAAGATTAATGGAACAAATTGGATTTAAAGATTTTAAATCGTTTCTTATTTACATTCCTACATTATTAGCATCATTTAATGCAGAAAATTATGATATTACTACTAAAGATGGTTTTAATCGCGCGTTAGATAAATTATATGAACTCTATTCTGGAAATAATGGACTTGATAAAGATATTGTTGCATTATGGCTTTCACACAGTTTTAATGACTTACAAATTGGAAAACCTGATGGCATTCCAGTTTCAACTGTTGCAACAGCTTTACGCGCTATAAAAGATCCTGACTCTTTAGGTGAAGTGTGGCTTCCTTTGAAAGATCAAAATAAACAACTCTACAAATTTTTGAGATTTAATTTAGGATCATTACTAGAAACTGCATCACCAGATGAAATTGAAATTCTTGCAGAATATTTAGACACGTTACCACTTTCAACTTCGTTATTAGAAATTGGTAAAAGTATTTCCGAGTATTCTAAACAGATAATCCAATTGTCACGACAGGATTCAAATATAAATCGAACAGTAAAAAATGTTAATACATTTATAAAACAATGGTTAACTAGCAATCAAGAGATATATCGTAATCGTATTATTAGTTCATTAAGATCTCCTGCAATTGCATATAGATATGCCGGAAACCCACATATTAATACTGAGTTGCTTCTGAATGATGCCTCAACAGAACAAGGAACATTTTCTGGCTGGAATATTTTTTATACTACAAATATTAATAATCCAACAGGTGCTTTTATTTCGGAAATTAAAGGAAATTCTACTGAAGAAATAACAACTTCTTTGGAAAGATTTTTACGTTCTCAAGGTATATCTATATCGGTAAAAATTAGTAGTATTATTAATTGTTTAGAACAAATTGTAAATACGCCACCAGAAATAGAACAGCTTACTCCTCATTTAGGTAACAAACATAGTGAAGTAGATTACAAAAAAAGAAAGCGTGGTAAAGTGAGAATTCTTTATAATATTGATTCCGATACTAAAAATCTTACTTTTTGGCTTCATCAAAAAAAACAACAATCTTACAGATTAAACTAAAATTAACATAAAAAAGGCACTTGAATTTCAAGTGCCTTATTCGTATGGACTGTTCCTTACATTATACTGCTTATGCTTGTTGAGCAAGTAAATGTAAGTTGCGTCCTTTCACCGAAAGCTGATACAAAAACTCGCCATCTGGTTGACGAATTTTATCTACCATTTCTCGTAATACTAAATCCGTTAACAATAAGTCAAACTCAGTTGAATCCACTTTTGTAAAGCAAAAATGATTTTCAACTTGTTGTTTGAGTATTGCCTTTGAATAGGGTTCATATTGCAAACTTATGAGTATTGTATCTTGAATAGTTTCTTCCGAAATTCCAAAGATATACTCAAAAAAATATGCAATACAAAATAGTATTAATCCTAAAAAGCTAAGGATTAACTGGCATATTCCCCAACATGCAAACAAAAAACCGTTCCATATTCTAAAGAACATATCTTGTTACTCCTTGAAATAGAAACGTTTCGAGATTTCTATTGTATAAGAAAGAGCTTCATTATGCAATAATTATTAGTACTTTACATACATATTGACAAAGTATAAATAAGTGGAGTATAGTTATTGAATAGTTATTCAATTGAACAGATATTCAGTATGCAAAACGATTACTTAAACAAACTAAAAGCATTTTATTTTGAGCATTATTATATTCCTTCTTATAAAGAGTTATGCAAATTATTTAATGTTGCTTCTACTCAAGCAGTTGCATACTGGGTAGATAAATGGAAAGAAGAAGGATATGTAACTTCTGATAAAGAAAAACTAATGCCAACTGATAAATTTTTTGAATTCCCCGTACTTGGAAGTATTCAAGCAGGTTTTCCTACTGAACACTTTGATGTTACAGAAACATTAGCTTTAAATCCTTTTAAATTTAATCATCCAACATTTACTTATTTATTAAAGGTAAAAGGGGATTCCATGATTGGTGCAGGTATTATGGAAGGAGATTTGGTTGTAATTGATAAAAAAATAGAGCCGCAACCAGGTTTTATAGTTGCCGCTTTTATAGATAATGAATGGACATTAAAATATTTTCGTAGAAAAAATGGTACTGTATATTTGGAGGCTGCCAATCCAAATTATAAACCTCTGTTTCCAAAACAAAATTTAGAGTTTGGTGGGGTAGTAATAAAGGTAATACGTGAATATATTTGAGTTTCATTTATAATATATCTACTATGATCATTACAAAAAATACACCTTTTACTCTTGTTGAAATAGAAAAACTAAAGGAGGTTTTCGACGTGTATATTAAAACAGTCATAGATATCGAAAAAAAAATATGTTCTGCTGGCTGTGATAGACACTTTGAATCTGAACAGTTACTACTTCAACAAGGATCTAAACAGGATAATATTTGGGGTGGTGGCATAGATCTTGAATCTAAAATTATTGATTATAATTCTTTTATAAATATACGCCCAACTCAAAATAATACTAGTAATGAAATTCAAAATGAAGAATTACGAAATAAATATAAAGAATTAACTATATATTTTTTTAAGGAAATTCTATGAATAATAAAACAGCTTTAGAATCACTTGCAATGGATTTAAAACGGGTAGCCTTAGGTTACCACAGAGGTTCTAATACTATGGCACTTCGTTTTGCTTCAGAAGCATTAAACCGTAAAAAAGAAATCGATTCCACACTCGTAAAACCATATATCAAACGATTACTGCAATCTCTTGAAGATGAATTAAATCATACTGATAAAAAACGAGTAGCGGAAAACTCACTCATGATAAGCACATTATT
>CAZSUZ010000011.1:25771-42077 GCA_964610165.1 uncultured Gammaproteobacteria bacterium | reverse complement strand
TATGTCAAACAAAACAAAAACATTAGTTACACACATATCACCAGATCTAGATGCAATTGGCAGTTCATGGCTTATTAAAAGATATATGCCAGAATGGGATTCTGCAGATCATGCTTTTGTCCCAGCAGGACAAACATTAGATGGAAAAGATCCAGATGCTGACCCAAATATTATTCATGTAGATACAGGTTTAGGACGATTTGACCATCATCAATTAAAAGAACGAACTTCTGCCACAAAACGTGTATTTGATTATTTAGCAGAAGAAGGAAATGTCAAAGAAAAAGATTTAGTTGCAATAGAACATATGGTTCAATTTATTACTGAAATTGATAATTTTGGAGAAGTACATTTTCCAGATCCAATAAATGATAGATATGCCTTTTGCTTACATGAATTTATTTACCCTCTACGTGGCCAACTAACAAGTGATGCAGAACTCGTTAATATGGTTTTTTTAATACTTGATAGTATTCTTTTTTCAATAAAAAATAATTTAAAAGCAGAAGAAGAAATAAAAGAAGGACTTATACTAAAAACAAAATTAGGAAAAACACTTGTTATGGAGACAAAAAATGAAGCAGCAATTAAATATGCTTTAAAATCTGGCTATGAACTTGTAGTACGTAAAGATCCAGAATCTGGGCATGTACGTATAAAAACACAACCAAATAAAAAATACGATCTGACAAAATTATCTAAAACTATAATTAAAGCAGATCCAAAAGCTTCTTGGTTTTTACATGCATCCAAAAATATGCTTCTAAATGGATCTTCAAAGGCTCCAGATTCTGTTGCATCAACACTTTCTTTAGCACGCATCGTTGAAATACTGAAGGAAATGTAATACAATACAACTAGCTTATATAAATTTAAACAACACTTAGGAGGTGTCAAGTTTTACATGGTTTTAGTTAGAAAGAAAAAAGGCGAAAATAAAGACGCAATTTTTAAGAAATTTACCAAAATGTTTATTGAAGAAGAAATTGTTGATGAAGTACGTAAAAGACAATATTACAAAAAACCTTCACAAGTAGAAAAAGAAGAAGCTAAAGAGCGTCGCAAAAGACGTAATAAATAATATGATACATATTTTTAGTTCATCACGATATAAATTCGATAAAAAAGAAATTAAAGAGTTTGCTCAATCTGTGCTTAGCAGATATCATGCAACTGATTTAGTTGCAGTGAATATTGTTTTTGTGGGCAAAAGAAAAATGAAAGATATAGCTCGTACTTATAAAAATGAAGATGTAGCTCTTCCTGTACTTGCTTTCCCATATCAAGATGAACAAAAAAATACTGAAAATGTAGTCGGAGAAGTTATTATCTGCTATCCTCAAGCAGTTCTACTTGCAGCAGAAAGAGGTAAAAAAGTTAGCGTTATGATGAATCAACTTATTGAACATGGAATTCAAAATTTGTATAAATAATTTTTGATGTACTATTTAACACACCGACCTAAAACTATTTCTGAACTTGATAATACCAATGTCAGAAATAAAATGGAACATATTTTAACTTCGAAAGACATTCCACATGCAATGCTTTTTGTTGGTTCAAAAGGAATGGGCAAGACTTCAACTGCTCGTATTGTTGCAAAAGCGCTAAATTGTTTAGAAAACACTTTTGCAAAAAAAGGAACTTCCTTTGAACCATGTAACACTTGCTCAAACTGTATAAGTATTGATGCTGGTTCTTCCCCAGATGTTGTTGAACAAGATGCAGCTTCAAATCGTGGTATCGATGAAATAAGAAAAATAATTAAAGAATCCGCATTCGCTCCAATGACTGGAAGATACAGAATTTATATTATCGATGAAGCACACATGATTACGCCAGATGCATTTAATGCACTTCTTAAAACATTAGAGGAGCCACCAAAAACTGTTATTTTTATTCTTGCAACAACAAATGAAGAAAAAGTACCTACCACAATTATTTCTCGTTGTGTTCGTATTCCTTTTGGTCAAGCAAATCAAAAAGATATTGAACATATGCTTAATCGTATAGCTAAGGATGAAAATGTACCAATTACTGATGAACTTAAAACTCTTATCGCCACATATAGTGATAATTCATTCAGAGACGCAGCTAAACTTATGGAAGAGCTGGTAGTGCAAGATAAATTAACAATAGCTGATGCTGAGTCTTATTTAGGTATTCGCGCTAAACAACAATTACTTGCTATTATTCAATCAAACTCTTTGACAGAATCGTTACAATGGATCGAAGAATTTTCAGAAAACGGTGGAAATATAAAACGTGCTATTGAAGATATGCTACAAACATTAAAAAAACAATTATTACTCAAAAGTAATGTTCCTTCCGATCAAAAAGATTTAGGTTATAGTTTACAAGAAATTACTGTTCTTCTAAAATTGCTTCACGAAGCATATATAAATCTTAAAATTTCACCTATAGATTCACTACCACTTGAGATTGCTGTTGTGGAGTTTTATAATCTTAGAAAGCAGAAAAATTAAAATCGTAACATTTTATTACTAATTTATTAAAAAGATATGTTTAACCCACTAAGTGCATTCGGTAATATTCAAAAATTACAACAACAAGCAAAGGAGATGCAATCAGCTCTTCAGAAAGAAGAAATTACAGTAGAAAAAAACGGTGTTCGCGTAGTTATGCGTGGAGATCAAAAAATTTCTGAAATAGAAATTGATGGTGTTTTAGAAAATAGAGTTGTTGAAGCAATAAATGAAGCAATCAAAAAAACACAGGAAATTGCTGCTCGTAAATTAATGGAAATTGCAAAATAACATGTCACTAAAACTATTCTCTGGTACTTCTAACCCACAATTATCAGAAGAAGTAGCACAAGCTACTAATGCTTCACTTGCTAAAGTAGAAGTGATTCGTTTCAAAAACTCAGAAGTTCGTGTACGCATAGAGGAAGATGTCAAACATGATACATGTGTTGTTATTCAATCGACAGCAAACCCTACAGATACAAATCTTATGGAATTGTATTTAATGTGCGATGCACTTCGTCGAGAAGAAGCAAGACGGGTTATTGGTGTTGTCCCATATTTTGGATATGCACGACAAGATATTCAACATAGACCTGGAGAATGTGTTTCATCCAATGTAGTCATTCGTTTTATGGAAGCTATTGGTTTTCATAAAATTTATACTATTAATTTGCATGATGAAGCAACTGAAGGCGTTTTTAGTATTCCATTCAAAAATTTATCTGCATTACCATTACTTGCAGCAGAAATAAAAACATACCTACAAAATAAAGGTACAGAAATTATTCCAGAAAAAGTTGCTATTGTTTCACCAGATCAAGGTGGTATAGAAAGAGCACGTAAATTTGGTGAATCTTTATTTGGAAATAATGCGTTCCAACTTGCCGTTACAGAAAAGAGAAGAGATCTTACTAATATGCATAAAAGTAAGGCTTTAGATTTATATGGCGATGTAAAAGGCAAAATTGCAATTATCGTTGATGATGTTGCGACTTCTGGTGATACTCTTATTCATGCTGCAGAATTTTGTATGGAAAGTGGAGCAACAGGAGTAATCGCTGCAATTGTTCACCGAGATTTTGCACCAGATACTTCTACAAAAATCCAGAATTCAATTTTAGAAGCTTTTTTTACAACAAACTCTATTGCTCTTAAAGAAGAATATAAGTTTGAAAAAATGAAAACAGTTTCTATTGCAAAACTTATTGCAGAAGAAATGAAAGAGATCCCAATTTCAGTTACTCAGTAATTACACTGTATCTGAATCATTAAGTGGCGTAATCATAATCCCATTTTTAAGTATTTCATCGTCAGAAATTTTATTATGATTCAACAATTCGTTTTGCACTTCTTGTTTGCGTTTTGCAATTGCACCTTCAATATTATTTCTTTTATAAACAGCTTCATAATGATCTGGTCTAAAAAAATGTCTAAATAAGCTTTCAGCTCTTTCTCTTTCAAATTCCTTATGAGCAGGTGGTTTTCTTGGATGTTTTTCGAGACCGATATAATTTTCAGAATTTAAATAAACTGGTAAATCATCAACAATTACTTCAATTTGAAATGGTACATCGTATAGTTTAATCTTTAAACGTCTCCAATCAATACCATTACAATTTGTTCTACCATCTATCTTTTCATCTTCTTCTGTTTCTTCTATATACCCATTACCAAATTCATTTAATCGACTATATACCATATTGTATACATAATCTCTTTCTTTTTGTCCTCCCATGGCTGTAATTCGTAGGCCTGCTAAATCATTCACATCAATTGTTGGTCGTACTAAACCATTAAATTTAAGTGCTTTTCCCCAAGCTTTTTCGGCCGCAGTAATATAACTTTTTGTTCGAGGATTTGTATGAACTCTAATACCTGAACCTCCGTTTTGAAGTGTTCTGGTAATTAATTGATGTTTTTTTGCATGATATCCTTCCATTTGCATTCCTAGTTCAGCTAAACCACCATATTCATTTGTATCATTATTATGCCAAGTTGTACATTCAAATAATTCAGTTGATTCTTCACCTGAACCAAATACATATTTATTAAGAAATTTTTCGAATTCGTATAGTTCAGTTTTAACTTCGCGTTTAGGATATCTTCCATAAAAATTTAAAAATGTTTCAGTTGTAAGCAATTGAGCTAACATTTGAAATCGTTCTCCTTGATCACGATAATCGTATGCCAATCTCCATAATCGATCTGCTGGACTATTAGGATAAGTTAATATTTCATTGCGTAAAGCAAATGTTTTTAAATAATCTTCAGAAAGGGCAGTCTTTACAATATCTTGCATCATCTTATTAGATCCACTCATTGATTGTTCTAATAAATCTTTTGCATGTGAAAAATCTACATTATATTCACTTGAGATTGTTCTAAATATATTTGTGTCTACTTGAAGACTTAAAAAATCAATATCATCTTGGGTAGCTGGGGATAAAAAATCTGGTAAATTAGTACCATTTTTCATTGCATCACCATACAAATATAATTCTGCACCTTCACGACCTGCATAGCTGAGCAGCGTATGCTGTGCTCTATGCATGTCTTGTAAAGACAATGAATCTGTCGGAATTGGATGATGCTCAATATTTGTTCTTCTTTCCATTTTTTTAAATAAAAAAAACCGCCCTATATTCGGGCGGGTATATTTGTAAAAGTAATATTTTTACTTTACATTAACCCACCCATCGGCGACAGGTTGTAGGTGGCGGGCAATAGTATTAGTAAAAAAAATGTTCATAACGATAATACGTATTGTATGTAATCAAAAAAAGTTTGTCAATTGTTTATTGATATTTTTAAAAAAAGTCTTATAATATCCTATAATAAATATGGAACGACCTTATAATAATTTTCAATCAATTGAAGAAGTCCCGCCTATATTGCAATCTGTTTTTTATGTAGATTTGCCTAATGATGGATATCAAATTGTTCATGGAGTAAATGAAAGAAATATCGGTAAAATCTGCTCAGGTGAACCATATCTATTAAAAAATGAACCTTGGGCTGTACAGTTTCCTGCATATAGATTGCGTACCTTAGAAACATATCCATATTTAACACCTTATCAACCAATTTCCCCAAGCGAAGCTGACAGACTTGGTTTAGAACTTATATTTATGGCTAATAGAAGTTTGATTCCTAATGCCATGCTACTTAAAGGGAGTGATTTTGGATATATAGGTGAACTAGGATTCCCAGGTAAATCGGCACATATCGATTTCACTGGTGTAACTAGAACACAACCGAAAAGTAATGATCGAAAAGGAGCTATTGATTTTTTTTATCAAACGATTGCAAAAAAAGAAACAGATCGATCTGATGCGTTACATGTAACTACTGTTGATCAACTTAATAATAACGGGTTTATTACATATTTTGCCCCTATTAAAAACTATCCACTTCATCTTAGAATCTGTGATTTAAATATAATTCAAAAATTCATAAATAATGATTATATTAACGAAGATGATAAGAAAAAATCTGCGGAGAGATTGTGTAAACTATGGGAGGCTTATTATTAACTACTCAAACTTATTTCTATTCTCTATAGCCTTACGAAGAGTCATATAATCTGCATATTCCAAATTTCCACCCATAGGTAATCCGTATCCTAAACGAGTAATTACAAAATCCATATTATATTCTTGTTTAATTTCTTGCAGTTTATTACGAATGTACATGGCAGTTGCTTCACCTTCCATATCGGGATTCATTGCTAAAATAACTTCTTTAATTGGTGTTATAGATTCATCCTGTGGTTTTACACGAGCAATTAATCTATCAATAAAAATATCATCTGGCCCAATATGGTTAAGCGGATCAATTCTTCCATGGAGAACATGATACACACCATCATAAATGTTTCCTGTTTCAAAAGAAACTAAATCTAACACATCTTCAACAACCGTAATTTTACTTTTATCTCGCATAGCATCTCGACAGACACCACATTCATCTTCTTCTGTTAAATTCATACAATTTACACACCGTTTTGTTTTTGCTTTTAACTGAGAAATATTATTTGCAAAATCTTTTAAATCTTGTTCTGGCAAACGAAGGAGATAGAATGCAAGTCTGTTTGCACTTTTTTCACCAATTCCTGGTAATCGTTCCAAAAAAAGGGAGACCTGTTTTAAACTACTCGGTAAATTTGCCATAGAAAGTTGATTATATCTGAATCACATCAACAAGTACAAGTGGGCGTCGCCCTCTTTCTTGAAAAAAGAAATCTTCCAAGTTGCGGCCAATACGTTTCTTTAAATCTGTCATATCTATAACAGTATTTTCTTTTTTATTTGGCTTCATACTTTTTTCTACTAACTTTGTTGATTCATCAAATAACGTATCTTCTTTCTTTTCAAATACAAATCCTCGAGAGAAAAAGCGTGGGCGTGTGGTAAGATTACCAAACTTATCAAGAATTAATACACACACAACCATTCCTTCAGTAGAAAGTGATTGTCTGTCACGAATTACAACATTACCAACATCACCAACACCATACGCATCTACATAAATACTCTTTGTTTCAATTTCTTCACCTTGCATAACTTCTTGTTTGGTAAACCAAACTGTTTCACCTTCCATAAGCATAAAGACACGCTCTTTCTTGAAACCTAAATCTACCATTAATTTTTGGTAGTATCGTTGATGTCTGACAGTTCCACCAATAGGAATAAAATATTTTGGATTGGTAAATCTAGCCATAAATTTAATATCTTCCTGACTTCCGTGACCAGATGCATGCAATTGATCCTGAACATCTGAATACACAACATCTGCACCTTGTAATGTAAGTTCTTCAATAAGAGAATAGACTTCATTTTCATTTCCAGGAATAGGATCAGAAGAGAATACAACTTTATCTCCTTGTGCAATTTTAATATTACGATTTTGTTTTCTGGCAATTTTAGATAGTGCAGATTCATACTGACCTTGAGAACCAGCTGCAATAATACACACTTTATTTTGAGGAAGTTTTTTTATTTCTTCTTCTTTTCCAATTAATGTAAAAGGAATTGGTAAGTAACCAATATCTGCTGCAGCTTCTGTATTCTGCTTCATAGAACGTCCTAAGAAAATAATTTTACGATTAAATTTAATTGCTGCTTCTACACATTGTCGAATTCTAGAAATGTTTGAAGAAAAGGTTGTCATTATAAATTTACCTTTTGTTTTTCGCATTTCATCTTCAAATGTTTGTCCTACAATAGATTCAGAAAGTGTTAAACCTTCTCGTTCAGAACCTAAAGCATCAGAAAGTAAACATAAAATACCATCGTTACCAGCTTTTGTAATTTCATAAAAATCTGGTGCATCACCATAAGGTGGTGTAAGATCTAATTTAAAATCTGGACCGTGGTAGAGTGTGCCAACTGGTGTTTTAATAACAATATGTGTTGGATCTGGAATTGAATGGGTAACATGAATAAATCGAACCTGAAAACCGCCAATTTCATACCATTTTTTATATTCAATTTCACTAAACTGAATATTCTCGTTATATTCTTTAAATTTATTAGTAACAAATAGTTTTGTTAATTTACTACCATAAATAGGTGGTTTACCCAACTTAGCATAATGAAAGGGGAGTGCACCAATATGATCTTCGTGTGCATGCGTTAATAAAATTGCACGAATTTTATCAACTTTATCTTCCAAATAAGAAATATCTGGAATAATAAGATCCACACCAAATTCTTTTGCGTCTGGGAAACCCATACCACAATCGACAATAATAATATCTTGTAACTCTTCTCCTTTGTAGAGCTCATACAAATACATATTTTTTGTTACTCCGACGACACCGCCAAGAGGCACAAAACGTACTTTAAAATCTTCCATAAAAATAGAATAAATAATTAATAATACAAGCGGTCAATCTCGCTTGTTACTTCAGAATTCATTCGGTTAAAACCAAATATATTCTAAATACAAGCTAACCACTTTCTATAATTATATCATTTGGTATACTTTAAAAGAATTAACATTGAGTAAGAATATTTATGTCATATACAAAACAACAGGTCGAAGAAAAACTGTACGATGTAATGGATCCAGAACTCTACATGTCAATTATGGATTTGGGCCTTGTCTATGAAGTTACTGTAACAGATAAAAAAGTTCATATTCTTATGACTTTAACAACACTCGGATGTCCATTATTTGATACTATTCAAGAAGAAATAGAAGCTAAATTAGAGAAAATTGGTATATCACCAGAAAATATTGAAATTCAACTTACTTTTGATCCGCCATGGTCAATGGATCGTATGACTGAACGGGCAAAAGCCATGTTAGGAATTTAAATATGCAAAAACCGCAACCAAAAAAACCAATTATTAATCCTTTTGAAACATTAAAGGATAGTTCTTCTTCAAAAACTCCCGAACAAACAATAACTTCTGCACCAATTTTTAAAGAAATTCCCCAAGTTGGTAATAATGCAACAAAAATTAATTTTGATCAATTACATTCTTCTTATGCTGGTCAAGATAAACAATCTATTGAACATATTCAAAAATCCATAAGTCCTGAACAAGCAAAACAACAAACTGATTTACAATTTTTTAGAAAATATAAGCAAGAAGAAGAAGAGTATTACCTTAAACGTAAAAAAGAAGAGGAAGAAAAAAAACAACAAGAAGCACTTGAAGAACAACAACGTATTAAACAACAAGAAGAAGAACGACTAGCACGTAATGCTGAAAGCGCAGTCCCACAAGGAAAAAAGAAAAAAAGTATTATGGGAAAAATTAGAGAAAAAGCATCTGCATTACTACCGCCAGAAATGAAGCCAGGTGGAGGAAAACAATAATTAACGATCTTTCCAGAATTGTTCTTGCCATTCTTTACTACCAGGTTGACCAGGAACAGATGAAGGGACTGAATATTGCTCTATAGTATCTTGTTGTTGTGCTGCTTTTTGCATATCCATTTGAAATCCATAATCAGCTGGAGATGGTGCAACATCTAAACTGCCACCACTTGCTCCTGACTGATCAATTTCTTTCAAATTATCTAAATATGTTGAATCTGCAGAATTAACTTCTGGCTTTGATTCCTTTCCTTCTGGAGCATTTTCTTTAATAAATTCTACAGCTTTATCTTTTGCCATACCAGTATATTTACCAAATCCCACAAGAACCAATATAACGGCAACTATAAAAAATAGACCGGATAAAAAAATAATTATTGCTCTTGTATCTGTTTTTTGCTCTGACATGAATGAATAAATTAACAACTATGTTAATATAAAGTCTATCAATTTTTCTTAAAATTAGGTAAGTAAACAGCATTTAGTATAGATTGTAGTCCCGAAAATTAACGGATTACGATTAAATTAGTCGGGGATTAGTTCAGATGGTAGAACACACGGTTCGGGACCGTGAGGTCGCCAGTTCAAGTCTGGCATCCCCGACTAATTTAGGAGGTTTCCTGTTCGAATACTATCATTCCTACATTTGTAATATGTTGCATCTTTTCTTATCAAACTCTTGCATTAGGTTATATAAACAGGGCTATAGTTAAAGTATATGGAAAATCAACAAACAGAAACTCAAGTAACCAGTGTTAGTAAAGTAGAACCTCAACAAGTTGTTAAAACAACAAAATCAGTATCACCTCCACCTGTTCGAACAGAACCTCCTCAAAAAGTTTATGAAACAAAAAAAGCTATCTTTAGAACGTATCAAGTAATTTGGTATCTCCTTGGTTTTGTAGAAGTATTGTTAGCATTTAGAATTTTCCTAAAAATGCTGGGTGCAAACTATACTGGCTTTACTAACTTAATCTATGCACTCACAGATCCATTAGCAATGCCATTTTACGGTGTATTTGGTGTAACAGTAACTAATGAATCTGTATTTGAGTGGTCTACGATCATTGCCGGACTTGTATATTGGTTAATTGCGTATGCAATTATTCAGTTACTGCAAATTATAAAGCCAACTGATCCAAATGAAGTTACTCAAAACGTAGATACACAATAACTAGTTACATTCTGAAAGGTCTTAAAAAAAAAGCTGCTTTTTTATTATGAATCAATTTATAGTGAAGTTTCATAATATTTTCTCTAACATATGGCATTATTTGGCGACGAATATACAGTGTTATTACAGAATTTTCTTTATTAGTTAACAATTTTTTATAAGGATAAAACCCTGTAGAAAAATTATACGCTTTTAAACCTTTTTTTAAACATTCTTCGGTAAACAAATAATGAAGTAAAAATCCAGGCTTGAAATGTTTTCTATTAATACTTGGGAAATCGACATCATCAAAGTCATCAAGTCCAATTTGATATCCGTATGCTACACCGTTGTCTACTAATATATATAAACATCCAATTGTACCTAATTTTTGATTCTTAACTCGAAAAAGAACTATATTTCCTGTATGTATTAAATTTTTTATAATATCTTTCTGAAATGAAAGAAATCTTTTTGAAGCAAACATTCCTTTAGTACCTTTAGATTGCCATTTTTTGTTATACAATCTTACTAAATCTTCTAGAATATCAAATGCTTGCACTGTGTTTTCTGCCCACTCTATAGTTAGATTATTATCTAGCGCCATGAGAGTTTTACGAATCGCATAACGAGTACTATGACTATATTGTGTTAAAACATCTGTATTATATTTTCTAGGTTCATCTAAATCAAAATACCAACAGACTTCTGTATCTTCCGAAAGATGAATATGTTGTCTGGAAAGTATTTCTTTTAGTTCAATTGCTTCAGATTGATTGTAAAGATCAAATACAATTTCTTCCCATTTAAAATGTGCAAGTATTGTTTCAATTAAATTAGTATAAAATCCCTTTTTATACCTATCTTTAACGAGAATTTTATTATTGATCATTCGTACCATATCTTTGTATGGTTCACCATTTGTTCCTAAATGATAAGCTTTTACTGGTATCGGAAGAGGGCGATGAGTTTCTTTTGTTATGAGAGCAATTCCAGAAAATTCATGATTAATTGTTCCAATAGCAAACCAATAATCTACAACATCACCATAATTATGTATCCAAGCTTTTACCCATTCCCAACTACATGTTAGTCCAACTACATCAATTTCAGACTCAAGTTTTTTCCAAATTTTTTCGACATTATGGAGATACACCTTATCGATTATAGTAGTTTTAAAAATATCCTTACTAGGCCTATCCAAATATTTAATTGTACTAATTTGCATATTATTCATTAAGACTTATAGCATAAATTAACTCTATTTATTTAATACCAGCTATCAATTAAAAATATCTATGTATGTACTTACGTAGTATTTAGTATGTAAAAAGTGTTGGTGGAGAGACTGATATAAGTCAGTCTCTCCACCGAGAACAGAGAAGGAGGTAATAATAACAAAGGGTTGGCGGAGAGAGTAGAACTCTCTCCGCCAGAACCGAGGATGGGTGGGAAGTATTATCTTGTTTGTGGGTGCTTTTGTAGCGCCCGGGCATACATCATCGTCACCATAAACAAGACGATGATTCCAAAAACAGCAATTGCTGCTCTGTTTTGTGGGAAAATAATTACTCCCACTAACAAAGCAACTCCTGCCAAAACGATTGACAAACGCAACCAATCAAAAGGATTTTTATGTTGCTCCTTTTGACTATTCATGGAATAGCGTTGATTTACAACGCCATGATGAAGTGCCATCAGCATCCTCCTGTTTATATCGGTAGATCGCTACCGAAAAGCGTGCGACCTACCACCTTTTCTATAGCAGTAGGGTACATAAAGATAAGCATTTATCTCTATATATCCTACTACTATAAAATGTTTCCTCTTTCTCTATTTTTAAGGTACATGTAACTCAAATGTATTAGAGGCATATAATTGATATTTGTACTGCTTTATGCACAAAAACAATAACCTATAATACATCCAAATAAATTATACAACAAAAAATAAAAAATGTTGTTGCAAATGCCTATTCTTACATTTTAAGTTTAATATTTATTACTTATTAAATGTGTATTTTTATACCTAAAGAAAAATACTAGAGTGCTTTATAAGCAACAATGAAGTTAATCCAATTACGCGAAGGCTCTAATGTAGGTTTATATTGATAGGTTGCTGTAACACTAACACTTTTATATCCACCATTTACAGTTACATTTGTATCCTCTGTACCTTCATCTGTTCCTTCGCGAGGCAGTGACTCAAATTGTCCTAATGCGTCTTCTGTAAATACATCTTCAAGTGGACCTTCTACACCAGTAAAACCAACAATCAGTGCATTAGCATGAGTGGTAGCAATTGAAATAGTAGTTCCAGGTGTTGTACTGGAACCAGAAGATCCATTTTGCTGATCAACAATACTTGAGGTATAAAGTCCACTAAAATGATCTGCAACTGCTGCTTTAGCTGCAACACTTGCTGTTGTAATTGTAATTGTATCTCCAACTTGAAGAGTTGTTGTTATTGGACTTGAAAAAATAGATGCACGAATTGTATTGCCACTATTTGGAGCAGTACGATCTCTCGTATAAGTATTACCTCGAGTATCTGTAATAGTTGGAGCACTAGCAGCATAATCATGTACAACTCGTACTATAACTGTATCCCCAGCTGGAACTTGATTTGTTACTGTCATTTGCATTGATGTACCAGTTGTTTTGGTACTTACTTTACCAACATTCTGTTCAAATGTTGCCGTTCCTTCAACAACAGGAATCATTGTTTGGTAATGTTCAAGTACCTGAAATGCCGTAAGTTCATAATTATAAATTGCAACTTTTCCAATAGCTCCCTCAAAAAAAGAATTAAAATCTCTTGTTCCTACACGAAATGGAGCTGATCCATTTGCAGGAACAATACTTAAAGTAGCTAAGGTATCTTGATCTCTTTGCGATCCATTTTTATAAATTTTTGTATATCCAGATGGATATGTAGCGCTTGTATCAACAGTATTTATAACAAGAACATAGTGCATCCATTGACCAATACTTATAACATCTTGAAAATAACTTCCAACACCTAATCCACCACTTAAATTAAATGCATATCCAGATATACGATTAGGACGATTCTCTGTGTTTGTATATGAATACATTCTTGCTAAATACTCTTGATTATTTGTCGTACCTTTTCCCATCCAATGTACATAACCACTTCCTTCATCATTATCAAACTCTAAAGTATCAGGCCTAAACCATGCTTCTATAGTTATTTTGCCTGTTGTTGAAGGACTAAATGCATCTCTATCATCGACTGTTACATAACTATCTACGCCATTAAAGACAAGTGCTGTATCTCCATTTGGTAATGTTGTGGTTGGCAAATTTCCTGTTTTCGTACCATTATATTTATTTGAAGAATGATCACACGCTAATGTTGAAAATGGAAGATAGAGTACTGGAGTGTCATCAAGAATGGTGGTGTCATAAGATGTATTACTAAGTGATGCGCAAGGATTTGGCGTTGGTGTAGCTGTTGGGCTTGAAGATGAACTCGATGAACTACTTGAAGATGATGAGCTAGTAGTTGGTGTTGGAGTGTTAGTTATATTACTAATTGATTGTAAATTGGTAGTGCTAGTTTTTTGAGTTTTTGTAGGTGAAGGTGTCTTTGTAAGGTTTTCTGTTTTATTTTCTATTGTTTGTTTTTTGAACAGAGATGGTTCTTCTGCAGAAGAAGAATGCATATATTTATAAATAAAATATGAAAAGAAGCCGACTGCAGTAACAGCTATGAATATAAGAATAAATTTTTTCTCCATCAAAATAGACATGATCAATTTCATTATATAGAAAAAAACATGCGTCAGTAATATGTATAAGTAGATCAAAGAAGATATTTGAGTATTGCGTGTGTGGCTTTCGCCACACACGCAACAAGAAACGGACAAAAACTACCAGTTAGTAAAGTATCTTATGATATAGATAATAATCACTATGATCATAATCACTTCAACAAATCTGGTTTCAAAGATGGGGTCAATTTCAAACCACTTATAGTATAAATAACGTTTTTGCTTAGTTTGTTTAGCAACGTCGCGCCAAACAAAAGTTCTTCGCAAATACGTCATATTAAATGCTCTCATGGTAAGCTGACTGCCCCATACGGCAGAAACAAGAGAGATGAGTGGTCTGTAAAAAGCATACTTACCGTCTGTAGGATTTCTCACCAGATAACCCATTGCCATAAGGCTACCTACAAGAAAAATGCCCAAAACGTAAAATATACTTTGCCAGATACCACCAACAAAAGCAAGAATCAAATGATACGATACAAGGAATGGTCCAAGTAACGTAATGATCACGTGTGAATAGACCAGGTAGGCCGCAATCGGATGTACTTTCCATGCAAACAGAACTACTTCTCCAAGAACATGAAAGAAATTTTGTTTCCAACGTGTCCATTGGCTTCGTAATTCATCAAATGTAGCTGGAACAACTGTCCAAACACGTGCCAATTGTGAATACTTAATCTTCCACCCACCTTTTAACACCAGAAGTGTTAACTTACGATCAGTTGCTCCCCGATAAACTTTACCGAAGGATTTATCAAACACCCAATCGTACATTACATGGAGAATTGCTTCTGATCTAAAACCTGCACCAGGCCCACTTACACAGAATACTGCCCCATATACGCTTTCCGCAGCCTTACGGATACGAAATTGAGTATAATACCATGCTACTTGCATTTGTGTTACAAAAGTTGGATTATCTCCAATCCATACATCGCAGTGACCTGAGATAGCTCCAAGATATTTACTAGATTCAAATCCGAAGATTATATATCTAATAAATTCTTTTGAAACCACTGAATCACTGTCAGTATGTAAAAAATAATCAACATCAGTAAACGCAAATCCTCGTTCTTTCAGATGATACTTTAGAAAAGGAATGTCTATAGGTTGTGGATGAATTCCAAAAACCGTTATAAACCATTCATAAACTTCAAACCACTTTTCACCACCAAGCATTGCTGCTGCCAATCCACCTTTTTTACCTACATTTTGCTGTAGATTTATAAGATGAACTCCGGGTAAATAGTTAAACTTTTGAAGTTTATCCCACGTATCATCTGGTGACGCATCATTGACCAAAAATATTTCTACGTCTGCAATGTTAGAGGCATACGCAGCAGAGTCAATAATGCTTTGCACACATCTACCAATGAATCCTCCTTCTTTATAGATAGATACACAAAACCGTACCTTTTTCTTTCGACGAAATGAAGTCTGATCTCCATTAAAATCCTTAACTGGATCTTTATACAGTACTTCTGCACTGTAAAAAGTAATTACGTAATTTATTAAGCTTAATGCTACGTAAATCCAGAATGGAGAATCGACCAGTATAAGGTGGTAAACTTGCATTGTTGAAAAAAGAGCAACTGCAAGCAACACAATAACGATAGTTTGTACTGATTCTTTTAATTCCCTACCAATAAGTGTTATAAGCACCATGCCTACAACAATTATGGCGAGAATGGGTAAAACCAAGTTGATTTCCATCTTGCCTCCTATTCATGTACGTTTGAAAAACTAACTTCTTATCGTTAGTTTGTTTTGTCCGTTTTATTAACGTGCACTCCATTATTCGAAAAACAAATATCCGAATTTAGAGTACGCATTTAGTGTGTATATTATACACTATAGGTTGATATAAAGCTGTGTTAATGAAGTTATTGATTATTTTTTTCTTTAAGATTTTTTTCAAAAAATTCTAGTGAGCTTGCTGCAGCTTTATCCCAATCTGGTCGCATATTATGATCTGCATCTGGATAAGTAATATATTCAACTTCGATATCATTTTCAATTAAAACATCATTAAGTTGATT
>CAZSUZ010000011.1:9581-25671 GCA_964610165.1 uncultured Gammaproteobacteria bacterium | reverse complement strand
GGATAATTGTTACCAGAAGCTATAAGTGCCGAAAGAGCAATCTGACCACCATTACTATGAGCCCAAATACCAATTTGTTTTACATCAGCAGTTTGTGTAATATTATATTCTTCAAATGAATCATTTAATTGTTTTATATTTGCAATAAGCTGTAAAGCTGTCGGATAAGAAATAAGCCTATCTGCAAAAGGTTCAGTTGGCGGAAGATCTGATTCTGCATATCCAAAATAATCTGGTGCTAATGTAATGTATCCATTTTCTGCAAAATATCTGGCAGCAGGATTTGAACCAACTCCAGGTTCATAAATTTCTGCATCAACATAACCACGAAACATTACCAAAACCGGATAAGTACCTGCTTCTTTTGGAAAATGAACTATTCCACTCATTTTTTTACCTTCAACTTGGTAATAAAATTTGCGCGATTCATACGAAAGATCTTCTGTTGTTTCTTCAAGTTCACCAAATTCCATTTCTTGAGGTGCAAATGTAGTTTCTTTTAATTTTTTATAAGAATATTTTTGAAGTGGAAGTTCTTTTTCGATATCTTGTTCTGTGGAAAGAGGAGTAAGAGAACTAATTTTATATTGATAAAAATAATACACAGTACCTGCCAATGCAATATTTAAGATAATGCTAATATAAAGAAGTATATGTAATGAAGATCTATCTTGCATAGTATTAGTATAACAAACTATATCAATTTGTGAAATCCAAATGTAATTTTAACTCTTCTTGATATACTAACTGTATGAAACTCTACGATACTCTTTCTCGAAAAGAAAAAGAACTTCCTTCAAAAAAAGATCTAACTTTTTATGCTTGCGGACCCACAGTATATGATGAAACACATATTGGACATATGCGAAAGTATGTAATGGATGATATTTTAAAACGTTCACTAAAGTTTGCCGGATACAACGTAAATCATGTTATGAATATTACAGATGTTGGACATTTGTCTGGCGATGATGATAGTGGAGAAGATAAATTAGAAAAAGGAGCAAAAAAACAAGGTAAAACTGTGTGGGATGTTGCTAACTATTATACAGATAAATTTTTTGAAACAACAGATGCTTTAAATATAGAACGCCCAACTGTTGTAAAAGCTACAGAACATATTGAAGAAATGATTGAGTTAATAAAAAAACTACAAGAAAAAGAATTTACGTACGAAACAAAAGAAGCAATTTATTTTGACGTTACAAAATTTCCAGATTATGGAAAACTTTCAGGTCAAAAATTAGAAGATAAAAAACAAGCAGTTCGTGAAGAAGTAAATATAGATCCAGAAAAAAAACATCCTGCAGATTTTGCACTATGGTTTAAAAGAGTTGGACGCTTTGCAGACCACACTATGCATTGGGAAAGTCCTTGGGGAGATGGATTTCCAGGTTGGCATATAGAATGTTCCGCGATGAGTATGAAAGCCCTTCAAACAGCAAAAATAGACGTTCACAGTGGAGGAATAGATCATATTCCAGTCCATCATGAAAATGAAATCGCCCAATCCGAAGCAGCAACAGGAGAGCAACCATTTGTTGCATACTGGGTTCATCATGCATTCTTAAAAGTAAACGGAGAAAAAATGAGTAAATCCAAAGAAAATTTTTATACTCTAAAAGATTTAGAAAAACACAACATAGATCCACTCGCCATTCGCTATTTATTTTTACAAACACATTATCGAAAAGAACTTAACTTTACTTGGGAAGCTGCAGAGGCTGCACAAGATTCATTAACACGTCTTAAAAAATATATAATTTCTTTCCGTAATCCTTCAAATAAAGAAACAAATCCTGAATTAGTACATACATTTTCTGAAGATTTTAAAACTGCATTAGCAAATGATCTTAATACATCACAAGCTTTAAGTATTATGTGGGAAGTTATGAAGTCTAATTTAAATGCAAATGAAAAACTTGAATTATTATATTCGTTCGACAACATTTTTGGTTTTGGATTCGAAACTCTTAAAGATACCTATCTTGAACAAGCATTTCCAGAAGAAATTCTAAATTTAGCAAATAAAAGACTCGAAGCCCGAAAAGCAAAAGATTTTCAACAGTCTGATGCATTACGTAGATCTATAGAAAAAAAAGGATATGAAATTGAAGATATTGAAACTGGATATAATTTAAGAAAAAAATAATGTCAGTCTATAAACCAACAGGCATCAAAAAAATCTTTCATAACACACGCCGTTATCTTGCAAAAAACTGGCTCGCTCTTCAACCAGCAACACAGATTGCAATAACCGGAAGCCAAGGAAAAACAAATACAACAAATGTTATTACACATATTTGTCAACACTTTGGATCAACTGTTGTAACAGATATAAATTTAGATACTTCATTTAATGTTCCTATTACAGCACTAAAAGTTAAACCATGGACACGCTATATTATTTGGGAATTAGGAATAGATCACCCTGGAGAAATGGATCAACATTTACAAATTGCTAAACCTACAATTTCAATTATTACTGGTATTTCTCCTGTGCATACAGACAAAGAACACATGGGTTCTTTAGAAACTCTTATAGCTGAAAAAAGAAAACTTATAGAAGTACTGCCAAAATTTGGAACTGCAATTTTAAACTTTGATGACATTCATGTGCGAAATATGGCTTCATATACCAAAGCAAAAGTAGAATGGTATGGTTCAGATTCAACTTCCGATATGTATGTAGATCCAGAAAGTATTGTAGTATCACTTGATGGAACACAAGCTACGTTTCATTATAAAGGTGAAACATTTGATGTCAAAACAAAACTAATTGGGTTACATCATGTTCAAAATTTAATGGCTGCATACTTAACTATGATGACTATTCAACCAAATGCAACCCCTTTAGAATTTAATAAAATTATTGCTTCAATTAAACCGCTTCGTGGAAGAATGAGTATTGATACTGGTCCACTTCAAACAATATTACTAAATGATTCCTTACGAGCAAACCCAGCAAGCACCTTTTCTGGACTAGATACACTCAATAGAATTACCTACACCAATGGTCGCAAGATTGCAGTTATAGGAGAAATGGGAGAACTCGAAAAACCAGAAGAAGAACATAAAAAAACAGGCGCTCAAATTGTAAAAATGAAATTAGATTATGTGTTAGTTATTGGACCACTACGAAAATATACAATTGATGAAGCTATCAAAAATGGTTTTCCAAAAGAAAAAATCGGGTATGCAGCAGATGTTTTTGAAGCTGCTGAAAAATTAAAAACTATTCTAAAACCCAATGATTTATGGTATTTAAAAGGATCACTACTAAGAAACTATAAAAGAATCGTTCAACTCTTAAATGGAGAAGAAGTATGCTGTCACGAAGTTCTGTGTCCTTACGAACATTGTGGGTATTAAAGAATAATTCTTCCATCAACAACAATTGTATGTTCCCCTTGAATCATAAGCGGATTAATATCTATTTCTTTAATAGAATTGTATTTCTCCATCAACATACCTACATGTAAAGCAGCCTCAAATACTTGTTTAATATTTAATTTTGGTGAATTGCGATAACCTTCAATAAGCTTTTTTAATTTTGTTCTATTAAGAGTCCATGCAAAATAATCTAATGAAAATGGATAAACAAATTGTACTACTTCATGCATAAGTTCGGCATAAATGCCTCCTAAACCAACCATCACAACTGTTCCAAATGTAATGTCTCGTTTAGCGCCAATAATTAATTCATGACCAGAGTATTGTTTTTGCATATAACATTCTTTCCCAGATTTCGACAATGCTGCTAAATGAGTATATGCTTCTGTAAGTTCTTCCCACGTATTTAATCCCGTAATAACACCTTTTACTTCTGTTTTATGAGTAACATCATCTGATGCAATTTTTGCAACCAATGGATAACCTTCTTGTTCTAAAACAGTTTTAACATTTTCTTCTGAAGTTACATGATATGTTTTTGCTGTTTTTAATCCGGAATAATTAAGTAATGTAAGTGAATCTACCTGATTTAAATATGGCTTTGTCTTATTTTCAAGAAGAATAGTTTTTATATCTAAATCGTGTGCAGCAAGCACTATGTTTGACATAACTTGAGGTGTAAGTGGAGCCATTTCTAATGTTTCTTTTCTATTAAGAATTTTAGAAAGTAAGTAAGGTAATTGATCATACTGATAAAAAGAGGCCATTTCTTGTTCTTCAAAAAAATTCTTAGCTTGTTTAACCGAAGTTTCACCCATAAAAACTGGGTAAATTGGTTTAAAATATTTATGTGATCTTCCAAAGGTATGCTGTGCATCTGCAATTACTTTTGCTGTTTCTATAATTTCAGTATTAGCTTGAGGCGTTAGAAGAATTACAACTGCCCCAACATCTTTTTCCTTCATGGTAGAAGATATTGCTCGTTCATAATCAAAAGCACTTGCGTCACCTAATAAATCAATTGGATTATGAATGGTAATCTTTTCTGCATTATCAAACGCTTTTATTATTTTTTTATGTGTCTCTTCTGAAATAGTAACTAAAGATAAATTTTTCTCTATTAATTTGTCTGCAAGTAATACTCCCATTCCACCGGCATTTGAGAGAACTAAAATATTGCGAGAAGAAGGAATTCTGCCAAAACTAAACAACTGTAAAATCATTTGAAAATCTTCATAAGAATGAACTCGCATTGCATTAGATTGTTGTACAACTGCTTCAAAAACCGCATCATCACCAACCATACTACCTGTATGAGACATTGCTGCTTTAGAACCTGCCTGAGTGGTACCACCTTTAATAATAACAATAGGTTTTTCTTTAGAAACACGAGTCAAAACTTCTCGAAAACGATTACCGTCTACAACATTTTCTAAATACATACCAATCACTGCAGTATGTTCATCTTGCGCTAAAAATTCTAAACAGTCTGATTCATTAATGACGCTTTTATTTCCTAAACTAATAAAATGGGAAATGCCACTATTTTTATGTGCATTTAAATAATCCACAAAAGCACTACCCAATGCGCCAGATTGAGAAATAATACCAATATTTCCTTTCGGAGCAGTGTCTTTTAAGAAGGTAGCATTAATGCCTTTTTGTGTATTTATAAAACCCAAACAATTTGGTCCAAGAATTGTTAACCCATATTCTTTAATTTTTTTCTGAAGTTCAATTTCATGTTGTTTTGCTGCATCATTATTCATCTCTTTAAAACCAGCAGCATAAATAAGCACTTGTTTACAACCTAGTTTTACAACTTCTTCAAGAGAATTAATAACAACTTCTGCAGGAACAGCAAATACTACAAGATCAATTTTATGTGGAATAGAGGATAGTGAAGAATACACTGGTTTTCCTAATAATTCTTTCTCTGTAGGATGGATAAAATATAAATCTCCAATAAATCCCTGTGCAAGGATGTTTTTTGCAACTAAATGTCCAACTTTTTGAGGATTACTTGAGACACCAACAATTGCAATAGAATGAGCATGAAAAAATTTATTTAAATCCATAATATAAGAATACACAATAAAATATGTTACGGTGATCTTAAAATGAAACTTTTACTATGATAGACTATCTTAATGAAGAAGTATTTAGAACTCTTTCGTGTTATTGTAGAACAATACTTTGTATATCGATTAAATTTTGTGTTGTGGAGATTTAGAGTAGTTCTAAATCTTATTCTTATATATTCACTTTGGTCAGCAATTTATCTCAATCAAAAAGTAATTGTTGGTTATTCTCAGACACAAATGCTTACCTATGTTTTACTCATAAGTTTTCTTTCTGATTTTGTACTTTCTAGTAAAATTCACGAGCTTGGTGCAGAAATTTTAACAGGAGATATTATTAATAGGCTATTAAAACCTTGGAAATTTTTTGGATATCTTTTAACTAAAGAAGTAGCAGATAAAAGTATCAATATTTCTTTTTCAATTATAGAAATTGCTGTATTACTACTATTATTAAAACCTCAAATTACTCCAGTTCCAGATGTATTAGCAATTTTTATAATGATTATTCATGTATGTATAGGTTTAGCAATTTCATTTTTTATGTCTTTTAGTATTTCTTTATTTGCTTTTTGGTCTGCAGAAATTTGGGCACCTCGATTTATTTATTTTATTCTCGTTTTTGTATTAGCTGGGAATTATTTTCCATTAGATATTCTTCCAAAAACATTTTATAACTTATTACTAGTTACTCCATTTCCATATTTTATTTTTATTCCAGCTCAGATTTATATTAAAGGACTAGATAATTATAATTTCCTGTATTTAGGGATAGGATTACTGTGGGTACTTATTTCATATATCTTTGCAAAATGGTTATGGAATAAAGGTATTAAACAATATAGTTTTTATGGTAGATAATATTAAAAAAAACTGGCATATTTTCTGGCTATTTGCACTTTATAGTTTTAAAGTAACATTTAGACATCCTGCGGGAGTGGTTTTATTTACAATAGGAAAAATAATTAGATTTGGTATGTTTTTTTTATTCGTTATGGTTCTGGTTTACAGTACAAAAGTTCTTGTTGGTTATACACCTGAACAAACAATTATTTTTTACCTTACATATAATATTGTAGATAGTATTTCACAGTTATTATTTCGTGAAGTTTATCGATTTAGACAACTCGTCATATCTGGAGAATTTGATACTGTTTTAGTAAAACCATTTCACCCATTCCTCAAAATATTAGTAGGAGGAATTGATATTCTAGACTCAGTAATTACTCTTTTGTATATTGGAATTGCTATTTTTTTTATAGTCCAGTTACCAACATTCAACTTTGTTCACTTAATTTTATATTTTGCTTTAATTATGAACGCGCTTGTTATAGCAACTAGTTTTCATATTGGTGTACTTGCTCTTGGCATTCTTACCACAGAAGTAGATCATGCAATTATGATTTACAGAGATATGACAAGATTAGGTACATTTCCAATTGATATTTATAAACAACCAATTCGATTCTTTTTTACATTTATAATTCCAATAGGTATTATGATTTCTATACCTGTCAAAAGTTTATTAAACGTCTTAACATTTGAGTTGTATATAATAAGCTTTAGTTTTGCGATTGTATGTCTCTTTTTATCATTAAAACTCTGGGATTATGCGTTAAAAAAATATCAAAGTTGGGGAGGATAATATATGATTCATGTTAAAGATTTAAAAAAAACATACCGTTCTCCAGTAAAGACTGGCAATGCTTTTAGAAATTTTTTTAATAGACAGTACGAATCTAAAACTGCACTAGATAGTATTTCATTTGATATTGAAGAAAATGAATTAGTTGGTTTTATAGGTCCAAATGGAGCAGGGAAGACCACTACAATGAAAATATTAGCTGGTATTTTATATCCAACTTCTGGAGAAGTTTCTGTTTTAAATTACAAACCTTTTGAAAAAGACCAACGATATCTCAAACAAATGGCATTTTTAATGGGACAAAAGAATCAATTGCTGTGGGAATTGCCAGCTACAGATGCATACCGATTAAATAAAGAAATTTATGAAATATCAGACGAATCATATAAAAAAACACTGGCAGAGTTATCAGAAATTTTGGAAGTAGAGGAGTTTATTTCACAACCAGTTAAAACACTTTCCTTAGGTCAAAGAATGCGTGCTGAATTAATCGGTGCTTTAATTCATAAACCAAAAATATTATTTTTAGACGAACCTACAATTGGTTTAGATATTTTTGCACAAACAACAATTATTAACTTTATAAAAGAATATCAAGAACGATATAAAGCAACAATAATGCTCACTTCTCATTACATGCAAGATGTACAAAGACTTGCCAAAAGAGTTATTTTAATAGACCAGGGTGCCATTATTTATGATGGTAAATTGCAACATTTAATCGAGACATATTCTAAGGTAAAAACTGTTTCCATAATTCTTTCAAAAGAAATATCTGAAAAACAACTAAAACTTCCAAAAGAAGTTACGTATGATTTGCAATATCCACAACTAAAATTAAAAGTAGATAAAAAAGATATAGAAAAAATTCTTCAGTATATTCTTAAAGAGATCGATTATATCGATATGACAATAGAGAATGAATCCTTAGAAGAGATTGTGAAGAAATCTTTTAATAAAATTTGATTTTAGTTACGTTATATCCTATAATATATTGATCTTGTTATTGCAACTCTAGTCATAAGGAGATATGAATGCTATATCTATTAGCAGTAGTATTCGGGATTTTAATTGCATTCTTTTCAATTGTAATTGGAGGAGAGAATGCTGCTAAAAAAGGTCATATAGCTGCAATTGTAGCCTCCACTGTCGCATTGTTGCTGTTACTCAAGGAATTTACCATTGTAAATTTATTGGTTGTTGCAACAATAATGTATCTCGTGGAAGCACTATACAAGTATATTCGCTTCAAACTTCAACAAAACAAGAAGTGAATCAGTGCGGAGCGCTATGCGCTCCGCACATCACAAACTATAAAAAAACCCGACCATAGCCGGGCTTTTTTAATTTAAATTATTTTTACTTATCTCTTCTCAAAATACAATGTTACAACAGATGTAATTTCTTGTGAACCAGCTTCTATCGTTGCTCCACCGCCACCACCACCCATTGCACGACTAGACATTGCCATATCATACATTACACCAGGAGTACCAGATGACGGAGTGTATTCTACTATATTTACTACCTTACCAAGTTTAATTCCTAAACTGTCTGCCAATTGTTGAGCTTGCTCTTTTGCGTTCTCTATAGCCATATTTCGAGCTTGTTCTCTATATTTTGCTGGGTCTTCTACCTGAAAACTGGTACCTTGTACTTGGTTTGCACCAGCTTTAGTTGCTGCCTCTATAACTTGAGATACTTGTGCTATATTCGTTGTCTTTATTGAAACAGATACATTTCCACTATAACCATCAGCTTTTTCTGTACCAGAAGAATAATCATAAGCAGGATAAATTGAATAATTTGAAGTCTGAATATTTTTCTTATCTATTCCTAATGCTTTCATAGCATCAATAATTGCGTTATTTGTTTTATCCATTTCTGCCTGTGCTGCTTCGACAGTTGCAGCTTTTTGAACAGAAATACCAACATCTACTTTTGCTGTATCTGGAACTACTTCTACCTTACCTTCACCAACAACAGAAAGTTCTGTAGACCTACTTGTATTTGTTACAGTAACCGGAAATGAGACATTTAAAAACTTAACAGCTACCATAAAAATGAATAACAAGATAAAGAAAAAGATTATAGACGTAGTTTGTTTAAACATATGATTTCATTATTCCAAAATTTTGAGCTCTTGTCAACGAAATTCTTGTATAACCCTTTGTTATAATATGAGCCTATGTCTAGAGAACAACAATTATCATTACGAGATATCGAAGTTGCAGAACATGCTGCTAACTTTTCACATCCTATTTTAGATGTTCTTACTTCACAAGAACAACAAATTTTTGCTTTACAACAACAGTGTAAACCTATAGTTGACACGGATGAAGAACAGTCATTTCTTGAACATAATTTTGGCTTTATAGCAGAATCACTAGCAGAAATTGATAATTTTTCTTTAACACCAACTGAACTTGTTTCATTGTGGTCGAGAGATATTATAAAAGGCATGAGTAGATATCAAAAATATACATTAGCTAGAATAATTGCATCTTGCTACAGTATTCAAGATTTAGACAATTCTCAATGGAAACAATTTCCAGTAAAAGTAACCGAAGAATTTCAACAAGCACATAGATTTTTATTAGAAAGACCTGACGTTTTTGAAGCTGGTGAGCAAATGAATGAGCGAATAAATGAACTAAATAACACAGTAAAACTATTAGCTAAAACTGGCCATGCAATTTATCCTCATCAAAAATGGAAAGATACTACCATTAATGAAATTACTGAAAATTTCGGAAATGCTATTTTGCCAATTCGTATGTTAATTGAAAGTGTAATTGGATAATGTTAGTTAACTTTCTTAAAAATACGAATTACTGGATGATCAAAAACAGTCCATGTTTCTTCTGATTGTTCATCTGGCAATGAGAGAAGAGTAATACCAAATAGTTCTATTCGTGGATACGAGGTGAATTCTACGACTTGTTGAAATCCCATTTCACCAGAAAAAAGTCTATCATAATACCTATTTATTTGTGAATATTCTTTTTCTAATTTTTTACAACGATCTGATTCATAATGTAACAATTGTTCTTGTTTCACAAATGTGCCATCATACGGCACATAACAAGTATGATTTGCAAAAACCCTTCGTGAAGGAATAAAAATATAATCGGCTTGATTAATATGATCTTCTAATTCTTGCACCATACCTGGATTAACATGTAATTCATAAAAATTAAATGATATGTATGTAAATTGTTTAGATGCATTCTTATTCTCTGGTGCTTTTGGATCTGTAATAGGAACATCAATAACATTTGCCGTTTCTGACAATATGTAAGATCCATTTTCCATATTGTTATAAATCCATTCTGACGCTTTAAAACGTACATCTTGATATGCATATATTGAGGTATAGGCAATTCCAGGAATAATGGCTATGAGCATTAATCCTATGGTTATAACTCTTGATACAGTAAATGGAAATTTTTTTGCAAATAATTTATAGCAATAAAAGAGTGTCAAAAATGCAATTAAAACCATTAATGGAAAAATCGGTGAAGAAAATCTGGTCCATTTTGCATAAAAAAAAGAATTAGGAATAAAAAACAATAAAAATTGTATACGTAAAAATAAATATGTTGCATTTTTATATGGAAGAAAGAATAAACCCAGTACAAACAATATAAATATAGGCCAACCCAAACTATACGGAAATATAGATATAAAATGAAAGATCATGGGAGTGGAATATTCAAATGAACGTGTATAAAAAGCTTTATACTCTCCCAAACCAACTGCAGATTCGTAAGTCATAGAACCCATAAATTCATTAAAATTTATTATGTTATATGGTGAAGTGATTACAAAAAAAGCACCTGCAAGAAGTAAAAATGTGGCACCTTCAAAAAGCATACGAAACCAGATGCTCCATTTTTTTTCTGAGATAGTATAAAAAAGTAACGCAATTGCAGGAACTCCACCAAAAGCTAAAGCAGAAACCTTTGTTCCAAGCGCAATACCAAATATAACTGCACTATATTTAATAAATTGAGACACAGAATACGTTTTGGTTAATAAACTTACGGCAAAATACAACAGCATTGTATAACAAAGCATTAGTACAGATTCTGTAGTGCCAAAATGGGCAAATTGTATAAATGCTGGTACAAATGTAAAGAATAGTAAAGATATATATATCCAATTACTGGATAGGTGAATTAATCGTTTTACTGTTTTAATAAGAAAAATGACCGTAATAACAGATGCTGTTGCAGAAAAAATTCTCAAAGCAAGTGCTGCATGTTCAAATGATGAAGCTTTATAAATAAGTGATAAAAATGGGGCGATTATAAATCCGACATATAGTGGAAACTGTCCATAAGCAAAAAATCGTGGATTTAAACAATCTGTTGAATCTAGCGCAGGACAAGTAAACTGGGTTATAGCAATAACCATATTACGTTCATCTGGATGCATTGGAAAAGGAAATCCCCAGTCTAAGTGTATAAATCGAGAAGCTAGCAGTAAAAAAAACAGTAGAAAAAGTAAAATATTACGAGTATGATTAGTATTAATATCCATTTTTGATTGTTTTAAAAATAAAAACAACTTGCAATTTTGCGTATTTCTTACTATTATATGACTTTATTATTTATAAATGAATCACAGATTCGCAATTGATATAAAATAAGTTTATGAACACGTACGAATTTACATTTTTAGTTGAAGATGCAAAAGCAGTAAAACCTGTTGAAAAAGCTCTTGAATCCTTCTCTGGAAAAAAATTAAATGAAAATGCTTGGGGTAAAAGACTTCTTGCATATCCAATTAATAAAATAACTGGAGCTGAATATTACACTTGGCACATTCAAATTGAATCAGAACAACTTGAAGAATTCAAACAAAAACTTAATTACGATAAACTTGTATTACGTTATTTATTTTTAAATCACGATCATACACCTGTAAATAAACCTAAAAACGAAGTGAAAAACTAAATCCTGATTTGGTGTTTATTACAAATTAACACATTGAACTATGTCAAGCAGATCCATTAACAAAGTAGTATTACTCGGAAATTTAACACGTGACCCAGAATTAAAATATACACCAGCTGGTACAGCAGTCTGTACTTTTGGTATTGCAACTAATCGTGCATGGACCACAGCAGACGGCCAAACAAAAGAAGAAGCTCAGTATCACAGAATTGTTGCTTGGCAAAAACTTGCAGAATTATGTAGTAAGCTTTTAACAAAAGGCCGAAAAGTATATTTAGAAGGTAGAATTACCTATCGAGAATATACAGATAAAAATGGTCAACAAAGAAATATAACAGAAATTGTACTTGATGATTTTATAGTATTTGGTGATGGTAAAAGAACAGAGGTCGGAGAAGAAGAGACACATGCTTCTTCAAAAACTGTAGAAACACCAGCACATGATGAAACTGAATCAGCTCCTGCACAAGCACCAGCTGATGAAGATGTTAACCCAGAAGATATTCCATTCTAATTATTAAATTTTATATATTATGAGTAATTGTTTTTTCTGTAAATATAATACAACTCCAGACTACAAAGATGTAGAAAATCTGGAAAAATTTCTATCTCCAAGAAAAAAAATGGTGAGTAGAGAAAAAAGTAATGTTTGTGCAAAACATCAACGTGCACTTTCAAAGCATATTAAATATGCTCGTTACTTAGCTCTTATTCCATATACCTCTTATCAGGGAGCAAATTAACTGCTATACTTTTGGGATGAAGGTTCCAATTAAATTACCACAAGAAGCAGAATTGCTTATTCAAGCAGGACAAACTGTGGATTTTTCTACGCCACTGTTACGTAAAAAAGCTACTAATTCTATTCGTATACCACTTGCAGAAATTCTTAAATTTCAACCAGATAAAATTTTCTTAAATTTAAAAAAAGGTGTTAGTGATGAAATTAAAAAAGGAGATTTAATTGCAGAAAATAAAGGGATGTTTGCTACAAAACAATATTTTAGTTCTGTTGATGGAATTATTCGAGAAATTGATCATATATCTGGAACCATGGCTGTAGAACTACAAAGTGACAAAGATAGTATAGTAACTTGTTTTTTTAAAGGTGAAATCGATTCTATTGGTGATGGCTTTATTGAACTAAAAGTAGATAAAGCACATAAATTAGATACTCAAGAACATAGAGATTATTTTGGAGCACCAGTTTTTTATATTATTGATATCGAAAAACCATTAACAGAAGACCAAATTATTGAACGTATTATTGTTGGAGAACAGATTAATCCTTTAGATCATGCCAAAATAGAAACTCTTGGCGCTAAAGGATTTATTACACATAATACTGTTCCCATTAAAGGTATTAAACAAATAATTATTTCAAATAAAGAAGATCTTGATCATGTAATGAAAGAACAATATCCTTTTTTTGTTACTGGTGTTGATAATAGATCTGTTTATTTTTACAGATAAAACCTCTACAATTAGGTTTACTTTTTAATTATGAAATCAAACAAACTAACTAACACACTCTTATATGTATCTATTGCTATTTTCCTTTTTGGATCTGGTTATAAAGTTGCCGAATGGAATTTAAAAAAGAATTCACGTCAACAATACGCTTATACTGTTTTTAATGCTAATAATCCAGATTTCTTTAAAAATAAAGATGCAAAAAATTTAGATTTTAACTTATTCTGGGATACATGGGAAAAAGTAGAGCAGCGTTATATTGATGAGTCCAAAATAGATCAGGAAAAAATGTTTTATGGAGCTATTAAAGGTATGGTTGCGTCGATTGGAGATCCTTATACTTTTTTCTTAACACCAGATGAAAATCAACAATCTAAAGATGATTTAGGTGGCAAATTTGAAGGAATTGGTGCACAACTTGGGCTTAAAGATAATCGAATAGTTGTAATCGCCCCATTAAAAAATTCTCCTGCAGAAACAGCAGGTGTTCGTGCTGGAGATTATATTCTTAAAGTTGATGGCGAAGCAACCGATGGTTGGACGCTATCTCAAACTGTTTCAAAAATTCGAGGTGAAAAAGGTACTTCTGTAACTCTAACTCTTGTAAATGAAGCTGGTGAAAAAGAAGTAACTATTACACGTGAGCAAATTAAAGTTGAATCTGTTGAACTAACATTTGAAACAAATAATGGAAAACGAATTGCACATTTAAAACTGAATCAATTTGGAGAAACAACAAACGTTGAATGGGATAAAGCCGTTGCTTCTATTGAACAAGAATGGAAAGCTAATAACATTGCCGGATTAGTACTTGATGTACGAGGAAATCCTGGTGGATATTTAGAAAGTTCTGTATATCTTGGTTCTGAATTTATAGAACAAGGAAAAACAATTGTTACACAAGAAACAACAGATGGTAATGATCGTACATATAAAGTTACACGACAAGGAAGATTAATAGGCATTCCTATGAATGTACTTATTGATGGTGGTTCTGCTTCTGCTTCTGAAATATTAGCCGGTGCATTACGAGATCATGATAAAGCAACACTCATTGGTCAAAAATCATTTGGTAAAGGGTCTGTTCAAGAAGCGTTAGACTTAAAAGATGGTGCAGGCTTACATGTAACTATTGCAAAATGGATATTGCCAGACGGAGATTGGATTAATGGTAAAGGATTAGAACCAGAAATTGCTGTTGAAAATGAAGTTCCTGAAGGCAACACTATTACAAAAGAAACAGATAAACAACTTAATGAAGCTTTAAGGTTAATTTCAGAATAATATGATATAGTATTGTAATCTTTTAGGAGTTATTCAATACTACTATGAGCGAACAAAGAACCGTTTCATTTGCAAAACTAGCTGTTGGTATTCTTCTTATTATTATTGGTATTATTTCCTTACAGCAATATATTCCGGGATATATTCCTTCTTCATTTGAAGAAGCTATTTCTTCATTAAAAAATAGTATAAAACTTCCATCTATTCCGCCACAAATTGAAAGGGAACAAGTGGTGTATCAGGAATCTGTTATTACAGAAGTTGTAGAAAAATCACTGCCGTCTGTTGTCACAATTAGTATTAAAACAACAAGAACTCAAAATACATTCGGGTTAAATCCATTTAATCCGTTTACTCCTTTTGGACAAGCTCAAGATACAGAAGAAAAAATTGAACAAAATATTGGAAGTGGATTTATTGTTACAAAGGATGGACTTATTATTACCAATAAACACGTTGTACTTGATTCTGAAGCTGAGTACTCTGTTATTACCAATGATCAGGAAGAATATATTGTAGATCAAATTTATCGAGATCCATTAAATGATTTAGCAATTTTAAAAATTGATGCTCAAAATTTAAAACCATTATCGTTAGGTGATTCTTCTAAATTAAAGCTTGGTCAATTGGCAATTGCAATTGGAACACCGCTTGGTGAATTTCAAAATACAGTAACGGTTGGTATTATTTCAGGAATTGCTCGTGGTATTACAGCAGGCTCTCCATTTGAAGGATTTGTAGAAAAACTTGATAATGTAATTCAAACAGATGCTGCAATTAGTGCCGGAAATTCTGGTGGACCATTATTAAATTCCAAAGGTGAAGCAATAGGTGTTAATACAGCAGTTGCTGCTGAAGGCCAAAATATCGGTTTCGCAATACCAATTAATGTTGTTAAAACACTCATTGAAGATTTTGATAGAAGAGGTGGAACATTTGAAAGACCATATATTGGGGTTAGATACCAAATGGTAGATCAGAGAAATGCAATTTTAAATGATGTTGTTGCTGGTGCGTATGTTGAATCTATTGTTGAAGGTTCACCTGCAGAAGAAGCTGGTATTCAGGTTGATGACATAATAACGCGTATAGATGGCAAAAGGCTTGACGGCAGTGATGATGAATCGTTGGCTAAAATTATCCTCGATAAACAAATTGGCGATACTGTTGAAGTTGAAGTATGGAGAAATGGCGAAACAGAAATATATAAAATGAATTTAGAAGCTTTTGAGGAGTAATTTTGGTATAATTAA
>CAZSUZ010000011.1:0-9481 GCA_964610165.1 uncultured Gammaproteobacteria bacterium | reverse complement strand
TTTGATCCAAAACTTGCTCGTGGTTTAGACTATTACACAGGTATTATTTTTGAAGCAGTGCTAGACGGAGCCGGTGGATCTTTAGGTGGCGGAGGACGATACGATGAACTTATTAACCAATTTGTAGGTAAACCACTTTCGGCTGTTGGGTTTGCAGTTGGATTTGATCGTACGTTGGAGGCTGCCAAAGAATTAAAACTGGTTTCAGAAGAAACAACAGTAACACGAGTATTAGTTGCTTATAAAGATAACAATAAAGATGTTTTTCCCATGGCTTTAAATATTACATCAGCACTTCGAGATGCTGGCGTTAATACCGAATTATTCTTAGATCCTAAAAAAGATTTAGACAAACAACTTAAATATGCAAATAAAAAAGGAATTAGATTTGTACTTATTATTGGTGAAGAAGAAATACAAAAAAACACTATAAAGCTAAAAGATATGAAGACAGGCGATCAAGAAGAAAAAGACCTTAAAACCATTCTTGATTTGATTAAAAACCTATAATATTGCAATTGCTCAAATTTATGTTATAATTGGTCTATAATTCCACCCGATTAGCAAGGGTGATGATTGTTATTTGTCGGTTAAAACCGACATTTCATTAGGGCGGTGTAACTTTTTAATACATCGCCCTTTTTCTTGGCCAAAATCCCATAATATACATTTGGTATAATACAAACAGGTAGCGTAACATATATAAGGAGATTCTGATGAAAAAACTAATAGTAATAAATTGGTATTGGATCTTTCTTTTGATTATGATCCTCATCATAATCATAGCAGCAGTTTTGGACAGCTTAGGTAAGTTACTAACTGTTTTAGCAACCTTATGTTTAGGTACACTCCTAGTCATTTTTGTTTTAAGTTGGTTTTTTGCACGACGACTTAGAACTAAAATGCGTCTTTAAGAAAGGAGCATACGTATAACTCTATCGAAACGGGAGAGCATGCTTTCCCGTTTCACAATTTTATATAATTAGAATTATTATGAATATCAATCCAAATATTGTTATTATCGAAGCCATTCCAGGAGCAGGTGGAGACGAATCCAAACTCTGGGGGAAAGAGTTATTACTTTCATATATTCGTTTTGGTGAAAGAAATGGTATGAAAGTACAATATTTAGAAGAAACTGCAATTCGTATTGTAGGGGAAAATGCATTTAAATATTTTAAAAATGAAACTGGAGTACATAGAGTGCAACGAATTCCAACAACTGAACGTAAAGGAAGAATTCATACTTCAACAGCTGTAATTCTTGTAACACCCCAAATTTCTCAATCAGATATAAAAATTAATCAAGGAGATTTAGATTGGCAGTTTATGCGTTCCGGTGGGGCAGGTGGACAAAACGTAAATAAAGTTGCGTCGGCTGTACGTTTAACACACAAACCAACAGGTATTGTTATTGTTTCAAGTCGTGAACGTACACAACAAGCAAATAGACAAATTGCTTTAGAACTTTTAGCTGGAAAACTCTACCAGCTTGAAGAAGAAAAAAAACGTGGACTCCAGTTTTCTTATGTTAAAGATGTTGGTAACGGAGAACGAGCAGAAAAAATTCGTACTTATAATTTTCCACAAAGTCGTTTAACAGATCATAGAATTAATAAAAGTTTTCATAATTTGGAAGATGTTATTAATGCTGGAAAATGGGACAAAGTGTTTCAGACTACAAATGAACTAATAAAATAATATTGGCCGAAATGAATTCATCTAAATGAACTGATTTGGCCCAATATTCTACCTTAAGGAGGTAATTGTATGGGTTATTTGCTTTTGGCACAACTTCAAACAGCCGAAGTTGTAGCTCCAACTGCTGAGTACGTTGTAAGATTTGTTATTGTTGTTGGCATTCTATCCTTATTTGGTTGGTATGCCAACAGGCACATGGTTAACAAATAGTTTGTTAACCAATCTCTGGTCGAGGCGACAATTTCGCCTCGACCACACACACTGCAACAAATAATCTGCAAACTTGATATCTTATAGTATATAAAGTATAATTTAAATAGTAATTTCGTAATGTCGCAACAATCCAAAATAAATAAGGAGATCTACTATGAAAGATCGGATTGTGTTTTCCCTAGTCAGCGTAGTAGCAGGCATTATTTACGTAAGATACTTTGTGATATTGCTATTAATCATAGCAAATCGCATGGTAGAAAACGTCGATGTACTGCTTTCTAATATGAGCTATGCGCTACTATTTGGCCTTCTCATGTTTTTGGAGTCCAAAAACTGGAAGGTATCAAATGTAGAAAAAACAGCAATATGGATTGTTGTTTTTTTAACCATCAATTTTAGAGTACTTCGATTCTTTAATATAATCTAGATCAGCAAAAGCGCTGAAAGATTCAAAAGAACCTAAGTAATCTATCAGAAGGGTCGAGGCGATATTCTCGCCTCGATCCTATCAAAAGACCCATAATATTGCTTTCTTCTTTTTTACATTATATAATGGCCTATCTAGTCAATTTCAATAGTGAAAGGAGTTCATCGTGATTAACAGAATTCTTGTTTGGATTTTGGGGATAATCGGAGGACTACTCATTTTTAATTCTTTAATTGGTAGTTTGCTCCTCGATATCTGGGGATTTGATAACATAGTTATCAAATCCAATTTCATTGTTTCAATGATTGTAGGGGTAGTTTTCTCGATCAGGGCAGTGATTATTGATGATAACATCAAATCATTGCAAAACCCACCAAGTTCAATACACAAAAAAAGATAACAAGAATAGACTAGAGAAGAGTATGTGCGGTAATTCCGCACATACTCTAACTCACCCTTCACTTACTACTTTGACTTTTTATTTTTTTGCGTTATAATAGTAGTCTTATGCAAGCACAGATACACCCAAAATTTAATACCGACGTAGAAGTTCGTTGTACTTGTGGGAACACATTTATAACTGGCTCAACAAAAGATTCTATTTCTGTGGAAATCTGTTCTAAATGTCATCCTTTTTACACAGGCGAACAAAAATTCGTTGATGCAAAAGGTAATGTAGATAGATTCATAAAGAGAACTGAAGAAGCAAAGAAATTCAAAGCACAAATTGCAGCTAAAAAAACAAAAAAATCTGAAAAATCTGAAAGAGAAACAAAATCACTTAGAGAACTCCTTGGAGAAGTCTAATTGTATTTTAAACTCGGGTCAATTATAATATTGATCTATTATAAATCACCAAGACCAGCAGTCTTCTTGAGAAATCAAGATATAACATCTTCTGGTAATCTCGTTAGATCGAGGAAAGTGAACACATATGGCACACAAAAGTAAAGTCGCTATTGTCGACAAAGTAACACAATCTATTGAACAAAATTCAAATTTTGCACTCGTAAAATTTGAAAAAACTACTCATAAAACATTAGAAGAACTACGTCGTGAACTTCGCAAATCTGAAAGTACTCTTCAAGTTGTTAAAAATACATTATTTGAAAAAGCAATTAACAAACTTTCCCAATCTAAAAAAGAATTTGGTGAAATGAGTCAAAAAGCTTTTCCTTTAAAAGAAAAATCTGCTCTTCTTGTATTACATGGAGATTGGATTGAAGGTCTTAAAGGGTATTATGAAAAAGTAAAAGAAAATGAATCATTCAGTTTCAAAATTGGAATGATTGATAACAAAGTGTATAACAACGATGAATTAGTAAGACTTGCAAAACTTCCTGGAAAAGACCAATTACGAGCAAAACTTGTTGGCGTTATGATGAATCCAATGGTTCGTACAACACGAGCTCTTTCATTCAATATGCAGAAGTTTGTATATCTATTAAGTGCAAAAGCAAAACAAGGCTAATATAAATTAATCAATTATCTCAATTGAGAGGAGGTGCAACAATAAATGTCAGAAGAAACAAAAAACATCGAATTATCAGCAAAACTTCAGAAAATTGCTACTGAAATCGAAGGACTTACAGTTCTTGAAATTTCAGAATTAGTATCATATCTTGAAGAAAAGTTTGGCGTATCCGCAATGCCTATGATGGCAGCAGCCCCAGCAGGTGGCGCAGCAGCAGATGCAGCCCCAGCAGAAGAAAAGACTTCATTTAATGTTGTCTTAACAGATGCAGGAGCAAACAAACTTGGTGTAATTAAAGCTGTACGAGAACTTCGTCAAGACTTAGGTCTTATGGATGCTAAAAAACTCGTAGAGACACCACCACAAACTCTTCTTGAAAATGTTAAGAAAGAAGAAGCAGATGCAGCAGTAGCCAAGCTTACAGAAGCAGGCGCTAAAGCAGAACTCAAATGATGAGTGAGTTTTTAACTCACTTGTCATCCTGAATGTGGTTCAGGATCTTTCTTAAGAAGAAGCTGGAATAGATTCAGCATGACAAACAAAAAAGACCTCCCAACGGAGGTCTTTTTTTGTCTTTTTTTAATATTATCCTATAAAAAAAGTGAATGTACACTTCGCATAAGTGTGTCAAGTCATTTTCAGTAAAGACTGGTACAACAATCCAAACAAAACTACCACAGAATGTAGTTATGTGTTATACTATGCTTTTATGGCTAATACTAACGAACCTAAATACGGTGCTGAATCAATTGTAGTTCTTGAAGGATTAGATCCAGTAAGAAAAAGACCGGGGATGTATATAGGCTCCACAAGCCAAGCCGGTGTTAACCACTCTCTTAATGAAATTGTAGATAATGCTATCGATGAAGCTCTTGCCGGCCATGCAAAAAATATTCATATAACTGCACAAGAAAATGGATACTACACTGTATATGATGATGGACGAGGTATTCCAACAGATGAAGTTCCAAAATACAAAAAATCAGCTCTTGAACTTGTTATGACTATGCTTCATGCAGGAGGAAAATTTGAATCATCTGCTTATAAAGTTTCCGGTGGACTTCATGGTGTAGGTGCTTCTGTTGTAAATGCACTTTCTGATCATTTAATTGTAGAAGTTAAAAAAGAAGATGGTCAATTATATAGACAAGAATATAGTCGAGGTATTCCAAAATATCCAGTCAAAAAAGTAAATGAATCTATGCTTAATATGCCTTTTGAAAGAGGAACAGCAGTTTCTTTTCATCCTGATGCTGAAATATTTAAAGAAACCATAGAAATTGACTACAAAAAATTTAAAAAACAAATTAACGAAAAAGCATATCTTATTCCAAAAGTATTTTTCCGTATAACAAATCAAAAAGAAAAAGACAGAGAAGCTTTTTATTTTGATGGTGGAATCATGTCTCTTATTCGTGATATGAATAAAGGCAGAAAAGTGCTTCATGATCCTATTTACATGAAACAACAAGAAGGAGATGTAGAAGTAGAAGTTTCGATTCAATTTAATGATTCTCTTATTGAAAATGTTCATTCATTTGTAAACGTCATTAATACCGTTGAAGGTGGAACACACATGACTGGTTTCCGCGCTGCACTTACAAAATCTATCAATAGTTATGCTAAAAAAGTTGTTGCAGAAAAAGATATGAAAGAACCTTTTTCTGGTAATGATATTAAAGAAGGTCTTTCTGCAGTTGTGTATGTCAAAATGCCTTCAAATGATCTTCAATTCGAAGGTCAGACAAAAACAAAACTGGGCAATTCAGAAATTCAATCTATTGTTCAACAAACAGTAAATACACATTTAGATATTTATTTTGAAGAAAATCCACGAGATGGAAAAGAAATTCTTGGCAAAATTTTACTCGCACAACGAGCTAGACTTGCAGCTAAAGCAGCAAAAGAAGCTGTTCTTAGAAAAGGTGCATTAGAAGGCTCAGCACTTCCAGGAAAACTTGCAGACTGTCAAGAAAAAGATCCTGTTAAATCTGAAATATTTATTGTAGAAGGAGACTCAGCAGGTGGTAGTGCAAAAGCTGGTCGAGACAGAAAAACACAAGCTATTTTGCCATTATTCGGTAAAATTTTAAATACAGAGCGATATCGTTTAGATCGTGTCATTGGATCTGACAAATTTAAAGATTTAATTGTTGCACTTGGATCTGGAATCGGTGAACAATTTGATATAGAAAAAGCTAGATATCATAAGATTATTATCATGACTGATGCTGATATCGACGGTTCCCACATTAAAACTCTTTATTTAACATTCTTTTTTAGACATTTACGTCCACTTATTGAAAATGGACTTGTATATGTAGCTGTTCCACCTTTATACAAACTTACACAAGGAAAAAGTAAACAATATTTATATACAGATGAAGATAAAGATGCATTTTATGCAGCCAATCCAGATTCTAAACATTCAGTTCAACGTTTTAAAGGTTTAGGAGAAATGAATGCTGAAGAATTATGGGAAACAACAATGGATCCAGAACGTCGTCTTTTAAAACAAATTACAGTTGACGATGCAGAAATGGCAGATAATACATTTATCATGCTCATGGGTGAAGAAGTTCCACCACGAAAGAAATTTATTATTACACATGCCCATATGGCAGATTTAGACGTTTAATAATTATTTAATTACTATGAATATATCAAAATTATCATCAGGAAAAAAAGCACCACAAGAAGTTAATGCTTTTATTGAAATTCCAGAAGGATCATTTGTTAAATACGAATTAGATAAAGAAAGTGGCGTAGTTATGGTCGATCGTTTTTTGTATACAAATATGCCATATCCTTTTAGTTATGGATTTATACCAAATACAATTGCTGCAGATGGAGATCCAACAGATGTATTAGTACTTTCTTCACAAAATCTTGCAATTGGTACCGTTTGCCCTGTACGGGTAATTGGTATGCTTGAAATGGAAGATGAAGCAGGTGTGGATACAAAAATTCTTGCTGTACCAACAGCAAAAATCGATCCTTTTTCTGCACATATCAACGATATTACAGATATTCCAGAACCAACAAAAAATAAGATTAAACATTTTTTTGAACACTATAAAGATTTAGAACCTAATAAATGGGTTAAAGCTAAAGCTTTCTTGCCAAAAGAAAAAGCTTTTGATGATATTAAACAATCAATGAAATAATATGCCAAATATACAGATCACCGCAATATCAGAAGAAATGAAGAAAGCGTACCTAGATTACGCAATGTCAGTTATCGTATCTCGTGCGTTGCCCGATGTACGTGATGGACTAAAACCAGTTCACCGAAGAATTTTATACGCAATGTATAAACTTGGATTAACTGCTGGAGCTCATTATTCTAAATCTGCAAAGGTTGTTGGTGAAGTATTAGGTAAATATCACCCTCACGGTGATTCTTCTGTATATGATGCACTCGTTCGTTTAGCACAAGATTTTTCAATGAGATATCCACTTGTAAATGGTCAAGGAAACTTTGGTTCTATTGATGGAGATCCTCCAGCTGCTATGCGTTACACAGAAGCAAAACTCACAAAAATAGCTGAAGAAATGATGTTTGATATTGATAAAGAAACAATTACATGGGTAGATAACTTTGACGGCACACTTAAAGAACCAATGTATGTACCAGCAAAACTACCAAACATGCTTTTAATGGGAGCAGAAGGTATTGCTGTTGGTATGGCAACAAAAATTCCTCCTCACAATTTAACAGAAGTAATTAATGCAATTTTGCACATGATCAACAAGGCAAAATTTGCACCAGAAACAACAGACACAACAACACAACCAGCACCAATTACAGCAGGAACAACAACAGATGCAGATAAAGAAAAAACTGTTACAGATATTGGTAGACCAACAGATCATTTACTTTTGTTTGATACAAATCTTGAAGAAATAATGGAACATATTCAAGGTCCAGATTTTCCAACAGCTGGAACAATCTATGGTGTCAAAGATATAATGCAAGCCTACTTAACTGGACGAGGTAAAATTCTTGTTCGAGGTGTTGCAGAAGAAGAGGAAGACAAAAAAGGAAAAGTAAGTATTATTGTTACCGAATTACCTTACCAAGTTAATAAAGCTAATTTAGTTGCAAAAATTGCACGACTTGTTATAGATAAAAAGATTCAAGGTATCTCTGATCTTCGAGATGAATCTAATAGACACGGCATTCGTGTTGTTATTGAACTTAAAAGAGATGCAGTTTATAAAAAAGTAATCAATAATTTATTTAAATTTACAGAACTACAAACAACATTCCCTGTAAATATGGTTGCGCTCGTTGAAGGTATTCCACAGACACTTTCACTTAAATCTATTTTGGAATTATATATTCGTCACCGAATTGATGTTATCAGAAGAAGAGCCGAATTTGATTTAAAACAAGCAAAAGCACGCGCACATATTTTGGAAGGATATTTAATTGCATTAGATCATATTGATGAAGTCATAAAAATAATTAGAAGCTCCGAAACAGAAGCTATTGCTCGAGATCAATTAATGTCAAAATTTGCACTTTCTTTATTACAATCTCAAGCAATTTTAGACATGCAGCTTAAAAGATTAACTGGACTAGAACGAGATAAAATTGAAGAAGAACTTGCAAAACTGAGAGAACTTATTACATATCTTGAAGCATTATTAAAAGATGTTTTCAAAATTCTAGATGTTATAAAAGAAGAATTACTTGGACTTCAAGAAAAATATGGTGATGATAGACGTACAAAAGTAGTAAAGAGTAAACCAGGAGAAATTACTGATGAAATGTTGATTGATAACAAAGAAGTAATTGTTGTATTAACAAAAGAAGGATATATAAAACAAGTTCCTCGTGAAACATTTAAAGTCCAAAAACGTGGTGGAAAAGGTGTAACCGGAATGGAAACAAAAGAATCTGATGATATTTCTTATATTACAACTGCACAACTTCATGATTATATGTTGTTCTTTAGTAATACAGGACGTGTATTTAAGAGTCGTGTTTGGGAAGTTCCACAAGGTTCTCGAACTTCAAAAGGAAAAGCTATTGTTAATATGCTAAACCTTCGACCAAATGAAACAGTTTCATCTGTCCTTACCTTTAACGAAGCAGAAGTAGCAGATAAAAAAGACTTGTTCATGATTATGATGACAAAGCATGGAACTGTTAAGAAAACAGAATTTAATCAATACTCAAATATCCGAAGTAACGGTATTATTGCAATTACATTATCAGACAAAGACGAATTACTTACCACAATGCTTACCGATGGCAAAATGAATGCTATGATGGTCAGTAAAGGTGGAAAAGCTATTCTCTTTAAAGAAGAAGAAGTTCGACCACTTGGTAGATCTGCTCGTGGAGTTCGAGGAATTGAACTTGGCAGTGGTGATGAAGTTGTCGCGTCAGATGTATTTTCAAATGAAGATTTAGCTCGAGACTTACTTGTTATCGGTGAAAAGGGTATTGGAAAACGTGTACCTTTGAAATCATTTAGAGATCAACATCGAGGTGGAAAAGGTGTCAAAATTGCACCAGCCGATGAAAAAATGGGTAAAATTGCATTTGTTGAAATGATTACTTCAGATGTAACAACTGTTATTATTACCAGTCAAAATGGACAGGTAGTAAAAACAGAATTAAACTCAATTCCATCTTATTCCAGAAATGCTAA
>CAZSUZ010000010.1:37133-44249 GCA_964610165.1 uncultured Gammaproteobacteria bacterium | reverse complement strand
TTACTGCACCAGCAAATGGATTACTGGTTGAAGGTAATGTAGGTATTGGTACAACTAATCCAGCCAATAAGTTAGTAGTTACACACTCAGTTCCAGGAGCAACTACACAAGGTGGGGTTGTCATCAGTGGTTCATATTCAGCCGCTACTTCCGTTTCATCGCTGGATTTTTGGATTAATAATAATTCAAATGGAGCAGCTCGTATTGGAGTACCAACTAATGGAGCTACCGGAGAACTTTCTTTCTATACAACAACAAGTTTTTCGGCTACACCACCAACAGAGAAAGTAAGAATTAATAGCACTGGAAATGTTGGTATTGGGACAACAAACCCTTCAACTTTTAAACTTCAGGTAGCAGGAAACCTTGGACCTGAAACACATGACACTTATGCATTAGGCTCAGATTCTTTACGATGGTCAGATGTGTATGTTGGACCTAGTACAGTACATATTGGAACTTCAACTTCAGATGAATATACAATAGCATATAACACAACAAACAATATGTTGGGTTTTAACGTAAACGGTTCCGGAAATCCAGAAATAGTATTTAATTCAAGTGGCAATGTGGGAATAGGTACAACGAATGTCTCAAGCGCAAAATTAGCGGTTATTGGAGGAAGTGTAGGTATTGGAACAACTAGTCCAACAACATCACTTGATGTGGGTGGTACCATTACAGCATTAGGATTAATCTGTACAGACTGTATAGACGCATCAGATATTATTGCTAGTGCGGTTGGTACTAGTGAAATAGCTGATGGAACAGTTTCAACTACCGATATACTAGATGGAACAATTTTAACAGGAGATATATCTGCAGATACAATATTAGCAGGTGATATTGCAACAGGAGCTGTAACAACCACAGAAATATTAGATGGAACAGTTTCAACTACCGATATCCTGGATGGAACAATTTTAACTGGAGATATTTCTGCAGATACAATATTAGCAGGAGATATTGCAGCTGATGCAATTGGTGATTCTGAGTTATTTAATACTGGAACATGGACACTAACATCTACTTTAAATATTACAGGTGGAGATCTTGGATTAGGTATTTCACCAGTTACAAAATTAGATATTGATACAGGATCTAATACAGATGGTATAAGACTTAGAGGCCTTGCGGAAACCGTAGAAATAGCCGACATGTATATTGGATCTGGTGGACAATTAGTTTTTGCAACAACAAATAGTACAGATACTTCAGCCTTTATAGAAGTTGATGCTAAGGATGATCAGTATGGCCTTATTATTAGAGACTCAAGTACACCTAGTACTGTATATGCTAATTTATATATGACTGATTCTGCTGCCGGACCTGATTATATGAATATTATTGCTGATAGTGCTAATAATCTGGCTACGGGTTTAGTAATAAATGATTTAGGGAGGGTTGGTGTTGGTGGTACACCAGGTTTATCTTATAGAATGAGTGTGATTATGGGTTCTTTGGAAAATGGTATTTATGTTAGAGGAGCAGGTTCACAATTTCACGGAATAGATAATTCAGGTCAATACTGTGATATTAATGCTACAAACGCAGGTATGACTTGTGCGTCTGATATAAGTTTAAAAAAGGATATAATTACTTCTTCTTACGGACTAGATACAGTCAATGCTTTAAGAGGTGTTTCATATAGATGGAAGACAGATTCAGAGAATGACCGGTTAAAATTAGGTTTTATAGCGCAGGAAGTAGAAAAAATAGTTCCTGAATTAGTAACTATAGGGGAGAGTGGGAAAAAAGGTATTAATTATGCTAATTTTGCTCCAATACTTGTGAATGCAATTAATGAACAAACAGATATCTTTGATGATGCATATCATAATCTCTCCCTTGCAGATGCAAAGCTTACATCTCAAATAGATTTCCTTAAAAATGATTTTAATAATATCAATTTAGCAAATGATACTATTCTAGATATGCATGATGAAGTAAACTCAATTGATGAAGAAGTACTTGCTCATAGTCAAGAAATTTTATCTTTACAAAATCAGATGAATGATATATTTGATATCATGAACAAATCAGATGATGTGGCTTCAGAAGAAGCCGATATTTCGTCACTTACTGCAAGAATATCATTCTTAGAGCAATTATTATTAGGTACAGATTCAGTAAGTGCTGCTTCAACAGATGAGGCTACCAAAGAAGCAAAAATTTCTACAGAAGTTCTTGAAAATTTAACAGTAACTGGTAAAGCAAATGTGTTTGAACTTGGAGTAGTAGGAGATATTAATGCTGGTCAGATTGTTGTACATGGAAATGAAGCACAAATAAATAGTTTGGGTCTTCCACTTGAAATTCAAAGTGAATCCACAAATCCTGTAGAAATAATGGGAGGGAAAGTAGTTATAGAAACGAACGGTAATTTGAATGTGAAAAAAGCAATTACAGCAAAGAAATATAACGTAGATGATTCAGAAAAAGAATCATCAAGTATAGGAGAAGGAATAATAAAAGCTGGAGAAAGTGAAATAATTATAGAAACAACTAGTGTAACAGAAAGCTCTAAAATATTTCTTACTCCTACAAAAGAAACAGATACACAGTTAGCAATTGTAGAAAAAAAACGTGGAAAGTTTTTTAAAGTAAAGATTGTTAAAGAAGCTGAAGAAGATATTTCTTTTAATTGGTGGATAGTAAATTAAGAGTGGGGCTCAGTTCGCATGCGTTTTTGATCACGCAGGCGAACTGAGCAAAATTCACTTGTTGGGGTTATCCGAACAGAACTGTAGTACTAACGTATACGGAACTGAACGACCAACGCTCAACAATGTGTTCGCCTAACCTTGGCGAACAAAGGTTCAAATCCAGCCGACGTCTTTTGCCTGAGTGCATACGCCCCATGCATGCCTCCGTAAAAAACTTCTCGTGGTGGATAACAATTATGATTCTTTCTTGCAACAGCACCTGCCGCAAGAGAAAACCATTTAGTAATAATATCAGTATAGATTTGTATTACAAGTACTAACGGGTAATTTTTACATAACAAATGAGTAAAATAATCAATAGATCAATTGTAAAAGATCTTGTATAATAAAAACTCATTATTAGTATTTATATAAAGTATTCATGGAACAAACACTTGTTATCTTTAAACCAGATTCAGTAGCACGCGGATTAGTAGGAGAAATTACTCAACGTTTTGAAAGAGTTGGACTTAAAATTGTTGCACTAAAAATGATGCAAGTTGATAAAGCTCAAGCAGACAAACACTATCCAGCAACACGCGAAGAATTTATTAATGGTATGGGTGGCAAAACACTCGAAAATTATCAAAATCTTGGTATTGATGCAAAGAAAGAATTTGGTACAGATGATGCACATGAAATAGGCTTGAAGATTCGAAATTGGCTCGTAGACATGATTACAGAAGCTCCAGTTATTGTTATGGTACTTCAAGGACCACATGCTGTAGAACTCGTTAGAAAGATGGTAGGACATACATTACCATTAAATTCTGCACCAGGTACAATTCGTGGAGACTATTCATTTGATTCTTCTTACCTAGCAAATACAGGACGAAGACCAATCAAAAATTTACTTCATGCTTCTGGTAATGTAGAAGAAGCACAATTTGAAGTAGGTTTATGGTTTAAAAAAGAAGAAATCATGAACTACAAACGTGTAGAAGAAGAAATCATGAAATAATCTTTATTAAAATTAGTCTTGAATGAAGAAACACTTAGGTATTTTACTGCGTATATTGGGATATTATTTCTTATATATCTTGTTGGCAAATATTGGAATTTTTTTTGTTTTAGTTATTCTGGAACTATTCGGTATCTCAAATTTGCCAAATATAATTGGAGAATTTATTTCTGATATTATTTTACTTCCAATCTTAATCCTTATTTTTAAGCTTTATAAAAAGGAAAGAATACAACAATTATTTAGTGAGCCATTAGAATGGCAAAAACTTTTAAAGTTAATACCTATTTCACTTATTGCAAGAATACTATTAGTAATAGCCATTGCTATAATAGCAATTGTATTAATGATTTTTTTCAATAAAGATATTGGGAAGTTAATAGATAGCGGAGTAGATTATCAGTGGTTAGCATTCGACCAAGGAAAAGGAATAGAACGCTTGTTCGGTTTTTTATCTTTTGTTATATTTGGACCAATTAATGAAGAGCTTTTAAATAGAGTAGTGATTTTGGGGTACTTACAAAAATGTTATTCAGAGAGAACAAGTATTATTTATTCAAGTATTATTTTTGCATTGGCACATGTACACCCAGGGTTATATATTAGTAGCTTTTTATTGGGGCTAGTATTAGCGTGGGTTTACATAAAATGGAAAAATTTATGGTATCCGATTTTATTACATATGCTAATTAATCTACATCCTTTTATTATTGCGTATTTTATTAAATAAGTTGTTTTGCCTTGGATAACAAGATAAAATACATATAGTTATTGTCCCTATAGTTAAATTGGATATAACTGCCCCGTCCTAAGGGGTAATTAGAGGTTCGATTCCTCTTGGGGACACCAATTAACTGATATAGTTATAATAAGTTGAAAACTGATATGCAATATAATAAACGTCTGCCATCCTGGGAATATGCAAGTATTCTTTTAATGCGTACGTTCGGTAATTTTTTAATATTCGGATCATTATTTGTAATTGCAAAAACATTTTATCAACCAGTCGCAGAAGAAGTAAAATATTTTGTTGATAAACAAACCCAAAAAGAATATGTTGTAGCAGCTCCGCAAGATGCAAGTATTGTTGAAAAAGAGTATTCACAAATTGCACCAAAAGGTGCTCTTGCACAAGCATTACAAGTAAAACCTGTAGAAGTATTAGTACCAAATGATCCTAATTTCAGTGTTGTTATACCTAAAATTGCAGCTAATGCTAATATATTAGGGAATGTGGATCCAGCTAATGAAACTGAATATCTAGACGCACTAAAGCGTGGAGTTGCTCATGCAGAAGGTACTGCATTTCCAGGTGAAAATGGTCATATTTTTCTGTTTGCACATTCAACAGATTATATTTGGAATGTAGGTAATTATAACGCTGTTTTTTATCTATTGTATAAATTAGAAACAGGAGATGAGGTGAATATATTCTACAAAGGAACACGTCATGTTTACAAAGTAACGGGAAAGCAGGTAGTTGATCCTTCTGAAATAGAGTATTTAACGAGAAAGACGGATAAAGAATTCCTTACATTGCAAACGTGTTGGCCTCCAGGAACAACATTAAAAAGAATGCTTATATTTGCAGAACCCGTAGTACAACAATAGTTTATTTAATACCAACAGAGTAAAGATCGCCAACTGAATTAACTTGAGGATTTAAATTAATTACTACCAAAAGATTCCAATCGGGAGCAATCATAAAGAAGTCTTTTTGGAAAGGTCCAGCATATACAGTTTCTTTATTATCACCATCATATTGCATAACAGAAATATGATTCTTTTCTTTAATAGCAATATAATCAGAAGTTGGATACCACTGAACAATTTCTAGAACCTGAGAAACAACATCTGGATACCACAACTGAGGAATTGTAGAAGTGGCAGAATCTGTAGCAGTAGGGTCTGAAACTACAATTTCTTGATCTTCATTTGGTTTGGTTTCATTTTCGATAATTGTGATTTCAACTGGAATTTTATAATTTTTATCTTCTTTTTTATCGTAAATATATATACCACCTGCAACTAAATTGCGCTGTTCTTGAGTTTGATTTGCCCCAATAAGTGGAGGATTGATAACAAGTGGAAGAGTGGTATTTGATTTAGCACGATACATAATGCGTTTTTCATTTGGTGAAATGGCAATAATTTGAAATGAATCAGATGCAATAGTAACAATCTCTTTAGGTAATGTCTCTATAACTTTTGCAATTTCTTCATTTTTTTCTACATTCCAAGCCTGTAAAATATTTTCTTTTGAAGAAGTAATATCAAATAATTCTGTATTTTCATTATCTAATGAAATAAGATAAGAAGTTTCGATATCTTCTGTCATTAAAGTAAGAATAGCTTGGCGGTAGTTTGGTGAATAGTTAATAGAAGCGGTTGTTAAATCTGCGTTCTCTGGAAGAACAGATTTAAGTAATAATGGTTTTAACGGTGGGAAAATAGCAATTGTTCTTTGTGAAGATTCAAATAAATAAATACCATCTTTTTCAATATCGCCTGTTTGGCTCATAATGATAATTTTATCCGTCGTTCCTACAGGCAAAGCTTTAACTATCCCTAAGTTTGTAAGAGGTGTGAGTGAAGGATTTTTAGGAAATAAATGGGCATCTAGACTCATTACAATTTCACCCTTCAGAGAAATAGATTTTTCCCAAGATGTATACCCATCTTTTTTTACTTCAATTTTATATTGTCCAAACGGAAGAGTTAAATTTATATCAGTCGCTCCTTTCAGTTCACCATTTACATATACTTTTGCAGGTTTTGGAGCAGAACTTACAGAAACAATACCTGTTGAGGTTACTTTTCCTTCATCAAAATTAAATCGATACCCTCGGGCATATGCAATTACCCCAATTAAAATAAGGACAAAAACTGCAAGAAATAGAATTTTAGGGATAATATTTTTGGTTGTATCAATAACAACTTTCATAGCGAAGTTTATATAGTTAGTAACATTTAAATGCTATTATGATATAGAAATCTTATAGCTCATCGTGTAATTTTTGTATCTATATTATACAATAAACAATACTTATAAGTGTTGGGAATACTTCCATTAATATTATCTATGTGGTTTAAAAAAAAAGTTGGCATTGATTTAGGAACAGCAAATACTCTTGTTTATGTAGCTAATGAAGGAATTGTGCTTAATGAACCAACTGTTGTTACATACGCAGAAGAAGATAAGCAAGTTCTTGCAGTTGGAGAGGAAGCAAGAGAAATGTTAGGTAGAACACCAAACTCAATTATTGCTTCACGACCAATGAGAGAAGGAGTAATTGCAGATTATACAACTACATCAGCAATGATAACGTATTTTTTACGAAAAGCTCTTAAAGGTAAAGTTTTTTGGCCAGAAGTAATGATATCTATACCAGGAGGTTCTTCACAAGTTGAAAAACGAGCAGTAGTAGCTGCTTGTAAACAAGCTGGTGC
>CAZSUZ010000010.1:0-37033 GCA_964610165.1 uncultured Gammaproteobacteria bacterium | reverse complement strand
CACATACTAGATAAGGAAGATTTTAAAGAAAAAACTATGGAAGTTCGAGGTAGAGATAGTCAAACTGGTTTACCAAAAATTATGGAAATTGGAGAAACTAGTATTAATGTTGCATTGCAAAAACCTTTAAAACAAATAATTGAAGGTGTAAAAGAAGTATTATCAGAAAGTCCACCAGAACTTTCAGCAGATATAGTTGATAAAGGTATTGTATTATCAGGTGGAAGCTCAATGCTTGGTAATTTAGATAAATATATTACTTATTACACAGGAGTACCGGCATTTGTAGTAGAAGAACCGTTGTTTTGTGTAATTAGAGGAATAGGAATGGCTATTGAGAATTTAGATAGTTATAAAAAAGCAATACGATAATGTGTTTTAGAGCTCAACAGAGAACTATATGCCATATTTTTACTTTAAATAGGCTCATAGTAAATAAGCCTATTTATGCATAAAGTAAAAAATGAGCTGAAAGTAATGTTAAGAATAGTAATAGAGTATTAAAATATAGTATTTTTACTATGAATAGTGAAAATAAATCAAAAATAGCATTTTTAGATTTTCAAAAAAATCCAAAAAATGTTTAATATAGTAGAACAAAAAGCTATTTAAATAAAAAAAAGATGATAATTTAAAATCTTATAATTATTATTTAAACAAAAAAATGAAAAAATTACTTGGAATAGCTGTTGATCTTAAAACTCAGAATAATAACCTAGAGAAAATATTATTATCACTTGATCAATCGGATGCATTTTTCCATATTGTATCTTTAAATCCAGAGACAGTAGTCATTGCACATCATAATAGTCAATTCAGAAAAGTACTGTCACAAGGGGATATCCAGTTAGTAGATGGAATAGGTATATTGTTGGGATGCGCTATTTTGGATATTCCAGCTCAAGAACGTATTGCAGGTGTAGACTTTATGAATGAAATAATAAAATTGAGTAAGAGTAGAAGCTTACGAGTGCTTTTATTAGGTGGTCAAGGTGAATTAGCAGAAAAGCTTGCACTCCGCTATCAAAAAATATACCCAAGTTCAAAATTTAAAGGATATTTTGGTATATCCAATATACATAATCCTAATAAGCAAGAAGAAGATAAGATTTTTTCTATAGTAGCTGATTACAAGCCGCAAATCCTGTTTGTTGCATTTGGATCACCTTACCAAGAGTTATGGTTAGATAAACATAAAGACCAATTAAAAGGGATAATTTGTATGGGAGTAGGCGGTAGTTTTGATTTTCTGTCAGGTGAAGTTAAAAGAGCTCCATTTGTTATAAGAAAAATTGGTCTTGAATGGTTATTTAGACTTATTTTGGAGCCATGGAGATGGAAAAGACAGATGCGTTTAATAGAATATATGGTTCTTGTTATTAGACAAAGATTTGGTTTATTATGAAAATAAATGTATGGCTAACTCAATCTTGCATGTACTAAATTATTTTTCACAATTTTCTTATCCACCTACAATAGACGAAGTTTATACTTATTTAAATAAGAAAATAGATGAACGTGAATTTAAAATAGAACTTAATCAGTTGATATCCAAAGGGAAAATTATAAAAATTGGGAATAGAGTCTCGACAAAGAATTCATTTTTCCAAATTTATAAAGAAAGAAACACAAATTCACAGTCACTTCTACATAATTCTTTGCCATTTTTAAAAAAATTATCCTATGTCCCTTCAATACTTTTCATAGGTATATCCGGGTCTCTTAGTATGAAGAATACAAGCAAAGAGGGTGATATAGACTTATTTGTAATAACAAAGCAAAATACAATTTGGCAGTCAAGAATGATAATCCTGATGTATAAGTATATTCTTCATATTGTTAACAAAAATATAGCTTCAAAACTATGTTTTAATCTTTTCTTTTCGGAAAGTGGACTACTATTACCTCTTTCTAAACATAATGAGTACATAGGTCATGAATTATTACAGTTAAAACCTGTAATTAATAAAAATAATATCTACGAAGAATTAATATGTGAAAATAATTGGATTACAAAGCTATTTCCTAATATAAAACTTAGTAAATGTAATAGTAAAAAAACATATCTGCAACAATCCATTATGTCAAAAATAATTGAATCGTTTTTATTTAGAATACAGATAATTTGGCTTAAGAAGAATGGATATATCTGGCAGTATACCAATCAACAATTATGGCTAATTCAAGAAGATTTTCAGCACATAGTCCTTCATAATAATCCAAATAATATGTCATAATTTGCGACATATATATTTTTATTCATACATTTATAATGCGGAGGTGGTGGGATTCGAACCCACGAGTCCCGTTTTACCGGGACGCAGGTTTAGCAAACCTGTGCCATAGACCAACTAGACGACACCTCCTATAAGTGCCGGAGAGAGGACTTGAACCTCCAAGATATTACTATCACACGCTTCTGAAGCGTGCGCGTCTGCCAGTTTCGCCACTCCGGCTGCATACTATTCTAGCATAATAATATGTTTTGAATAAACAATTCTAGTATCTTATAGTAATATGTATTTGTGATGTATACTTGATTTATAGTATCGGGTTTACAATATGCTCATGATAATCGAATCATACTACGAAAAAGGATTTGATTTACAGTGTGAAGCAAAATATCTAGAAACTTCTTTTTTTCCAGATGAAGCCGGTAATTATTATGCTGGTAGTATTAGTATGTGTGAAAACAATATTATTGTTACACGACCATGGGGAGGAGAACATGTTCTGCCAATGCAGACAAAGTTTGTTCCACTAGTAGATACATTAGAGCTATATGATGGTAATGGCACTACTATAAGTAAACAGATAGGAGCTGTACATTTTACTACGGATCAGTTAGATTTCAAAATTATTCCTCCAGATCAAAGATGTTTAGAACCTATTTCCTTAAATCCATTACAAATACAAACAATTCTAAAAAAGGTTGGAGTAGAAGCAATCCTACATAATGAGTTAATACTACCACGTCAGACTAAACCAGATACAGTACATCTCTATAACTTTCCAAAAGAACAAGACATAATGAAATCCATCAGAGAAGGAAAAAGTTTTTTTGGTGAAATTGGTATAAATTGGGATCCATTTTGGTTACCTGAACTCCTATCAAAACTTGTAAAAGTAGATAAAAATGGCTTCTTACAAGGACTACCACCGTTAATTGCTTATTGTTATAAATAAATAATATAAATATATGTCAAAAAAATTGACATAACTATTTATTTTATTTACACTTATAACATGGATCTATTGAAAACACACCTAAAAGTACTTGGTATTACAGAAGAAGAGATACTTATTTATCTGAATGCATTTGAAACACAAGCTTCAACAGTGTTGGAGTATGCACAAAATACAGGTATACCTAGAACGACCGTGTATCTATTGGTAGAATCCTTATTAGAAAAAGGATTATTAAAAGAGGAAATTGAGGGAAAAAGAAAAAAATATATTCCAGCCTCACCAGAAGAACTAGTAATCTTAGTTAAAAAAAAAGAAGAAGTTTATAAAAACACTGCAAAAATATTAGATAAAGAATTATCACAAATTAAAGCATTATATAATCGCAACCAAGGCAGACCGGTTCTCTCTGTAAAACAAGGGACAAAAGGAGTGAAAGAATTATTTAACGAAGCATTACAAAGTGAAGCTATTTGTATGCATTTTATGTCCAATATAGGTCGACAAATATTGGGTGATATTGGTGAAGATTTTTTTGAGTCTTGCTTAAAAAAAATGATTAAAACAAAACAAATTATTAAAAATACACCACAAAACTATACGTTTAAAGCAGAAGTTGAAACTGATAGGAATAAAGTTATATTACTAGATCAACAGTATTCATCTGAAGTTGACCATATTATCTACGATGAAACTGTAGCATATATTACATATAAAGTTAATGAACCCTATATTGTATTAATTGCTGATCCTCAAATAGCTTATTTCGAAAAAATTAAATTTAATATCTTATGGAAGCTTCATTCTGGTGAAAAAATATAATAATTTAAGATAATATAAAAATATAATCAATATACATTGTTTAGTTTTTTACAATAGGCAAAAAACTTTTGTTTATTTATAGGCGAAGCACTTTATATTTGTTAATCAGTTGACTTTTATATTTGATTCTTTCATTCTATTATTATTCATGGATAATCTTTCTAAAAAAAAGCAGCGTTTACTTACGGTCTTTATTCTTTTACTTCTTGCGTTATTGCCTTTATCACAATACGCAATAAAAAATAAAATTATTTTTAATAATAATGCGCAGGAAAATGTTGAGCAGTATGTTCCTGTAGAAATACCAACTGAACCAGAATATGTAAAGGGAGAAATTATTATTAAATTAAAAGAACCACTAGCAGAGGATATAGATGATGGTATTACTTCGAGTCAAGTATTAGGTGAATCAACTGAATCAACTGATTCCAATTTATTAAATGTAAGTACTGAACTTCTACCTACTGTTATAAATGAGTTAAAAACAGAATATCAGGCAGAAACAGTAGAAAAAGCTTATGAAGATGTGTCTAAAAGTACTCCTCAAAGTGAAGTTGAGGCAACTACTGAATCAATACAACCTGATAAAGTAGATTCTATAGAAGAGGAAGTAGTAGAATCTACCTTAAAAGTTACTTTTGATGATAATGTATCTATAGTAGAAGTTGCAGAAGAATTATCTTTAAATCCTGAAATTGAATATGCAGAGCCAAATTATATCTATAGAATTGATGCCGCCCCTAATGATCCGTATTATACTGATAGTTATCCGAATGAAGTTGGAAATAGAGACGCAAAATGGAATCCACCTCATGACTATCAATGGAATATAAAAAAAACGAATTCAAGTGAAAATTGGAACACAGATGTTTCAGGTATAGTTGTTGCCGTAATTGATACAGGTGTTGATATAAATCATAGTGAATTAGGTAATTTCTGGAAAAATACCAAGGAAATTGGGAATGACAGTATTGATAATGATCAAAATGGCTGTATAGATGATATATATGGATGTAATAGTATATATAACACAGGGAATATCGTTGATGATAACAATCATGGTACACATGTAGCTGGTGTAATATCATCAAGAACAAATAATAGTGATGGAATTGCAGGTATAACAAGTAATGCCAAAATAATGGCAGTTAAAGCAATGAATAGTAATGGAACAGGTGACACACTATCAATTATAAAAGGTATTCGATATGCAGTTGATAATGGAGCCCATGTCATTAATATGAGTTTAGGCGGTAATGAGAGTTTGGCTTATAAAGATGCAATTGATTATGCTGTTGCATCAAACGTTATTATTGTAGCTTCTGCCGGGAATGGTAATAATCATTCAAATAAACAGTATCCTGCTTCTCATCCAAATGTTATTACTGTTGCTGCTGTCGATGAAAATTTAAATAAACTTAATTATTCAAATTACGGGAGTGTCGTAGATGTAGCGGCACCTGGTGGTGGTTCAACCTGTTTTTATAACTCTAAACCAGGGCATTGTTCTAATATTCTTTCTCTTCTTTCTTCACAAAGTAATCAAGATGCAGATTTAACAGTAGGAGGTAAATATTTGCGTTTGTCTGGTACTTCAATGGCAGCACCTCATGTGGCGGGTGTTGCTGCTTTATTACTTGCAAAAAATCCAGCTTGGCTACAAGATTCTCAACATAAATCGTTAGATTATTTTCAAAATTATTTACGATTTAATTCATTAGGCTCTAGAGCAGGACAACATACAGAACAATTTGGATGGGGAGTTATTAATAGTACAGGTACTACATTTATTCCTCCGACAAATATACAGTTTGAAGTATTATTTCCAGCTGAAAAAGCAATAGTAGGCTCAGAATTTGTTGTTTCAGGAAAGGTTTCTGCAGATGATTTTGATTTTTATACTATTGAATATAAGCATGTACAAGATTCACAATGGTTAAAACAAGGCGTAACACTTGTAAATGATGGTAAAACTATCAGATTGCCAGTCACAAGTTCACAGCTATCTGGTAAAGCAGCCGAATTTGGTAAAGTATCATTACCTATAAATGCAAAAAAAGGAATCTATGAAATCAAAACAACATTATTCCTTAAGTCTGGTCAAAAACTTATATCAATAAAAAAAATAGAGTTTAAACAAAAAAATAATACTACATGGAGAAATATTCATGGGGCAATTCCTAGTTTCGGTACAAATCTTACTTCAAGATTAGGTCAAGTTTTAATTGAGGATCTTGATGGTGATTCAAAAAAGGAAATTATTGCCACAGAATATAGACTGGAATCACAATCTGGCGATAATTATCTTGCAGTTTATGATAGTAATTACAATCTAAAATGGGAAGTCCTAGCAAAAGGAGAGGTTGTAATTGGAGAATTTGATAAGACAAGAGCCGGGAAAGAGATTGCCCTTCAAACTAATAAAAGTATTACAAATCAACATGAAGAAAATATTTTTGTCTATGATAAAGATGGCAACAAAATTGATTCATTTACTAAAACATTTAGTTACAAAGGAGGATTCCAGCCGAATATACTTGCGGCTGATGCAAATAATAATGGAATAGATGAGTTATATTCGTATCAAACTTCAATTCAAGAAAAGGGATTAAAGGCATATGAACAAAATAGTACAGGTTTATTTGAAAATATATGGAGTTTTAATCATGATTCTGTCGTGTTTAGTCTAAGTTGGCCAGTCTCTGGAGATTTTGATGGTAATGGAGATTTAGAAATTTTATTGATGGGACAAACTTCATTTACCATTATTGATGGTAATGGTTCTTTTATTACAAGTGGTAGCTATTTTGGAAATAAAATTGCAATTGTTGACTTAAATAAGGATAAAAAAGATGAAATTATACTTACTACACAAACTGACTTAAAAGTTTTGCAATTAAATAATAACCAGATAATACAACTTTGGTCCAAACCACATCCTGTGGCGTCGTCAGTACGTATTGCCGATTTTAATAATGATTCTTATCCAGATGTATATACATACACAAAAGGAACTCGCACTTCTCGTGTATTTAACAACAATGGAGATTTATTGTTTGAAGGTTTTTCCCCTGTGTATAGTTCTAACGACTATTTATTTGATGAGATTTCTATTGCGGATTTTGATAACGATACAAATATGGAAATCTACGCAACAGGGCATTTTAATACAGATAGTCGTGGTTATTTAAGTGTTCAAGAGTTTAATCATTCAACCAAAGAGATTCAAAATGTAGATGGTGAATGGAAAATATTAAATCCGTATGAAGGTGTATCTGTTTCTTTAGCCCTTTCTGACTTAGATAATAACGGTAAGTTAGATATGATTCTAGGAGGTTATGGGATTATTGAATATGATAATACTGCTTCAAAAATTGCTTGGTTGCATAGACATGCTAATTCAAAACGTAATAATAATTATCTAATGACTCAATTAATTGTACCTACGCCAACAGTAACAAATACACCTACTCCAACTAATACTCCAATACCAAGTTTTACACCACTGCCAACAAAAACGCCAACTCCAACAAATACACCTACACCAACGCCACGATTGGAGTCTGTCAGTGGATATGTCTGGTACGATACCAATAACAATGGAAAAGCAGATTTGAATGAAGAACAAGTGAAGCAACCGCTAGAAATTGCATTTATACAATCTAATAATATTACTCTCAAAACAATTTTGTCTGCACCGAATTGGAAATTTTTATTTAGATCTAATAGTTATGGAAGTACAAAAATATGGATTACTCTTCCACAAGGGTATCAAGTTGGAAATAGAGTTGGTGATAATAAATATTCGCAAATAGTATTAGGTGGTAAACCTACAGCACAGGCAATCTTTGAATTAAGGAACCCAGGAGGCGGACCTGCAGGTATTTATGAATTTCCACTTGGTATTATTCCAATTCCAACGAATACACCTAAACCTACATCTACTAAAACACCAACGCCATCTCCTACTCGTACACCTACTCCGACAGTAACTAAAACACCAACACCAACAGTGACCAAAATACCAATACCGACTAATACACCTACAAAGATTCCAACACCTACTATAAGAATACCTACGCCTACTGTAGTGAAAGCTATACTAACTATAAAACCAACTGGTAGCAATTTACCGGAAGCACGACGTTGGAGACCGTATCTGACATTAATTCAGATAACCAGTTCAAATAGAGGTAGAGTTACGGCAAAAGGAGTAGGTGCTCCTTCAGGTTTAAGAATTAATTGTTTAAATTCATTTAATGGAAGTAATTGTTTTGTTCTTGGAGCAGCTGGTACTACAGGGACATTTACTATTACTATTGAGGCAAATAGTACCGGTGCTGATGCTATTAAGAAATCTTATTCACTGAGAGTAAAATAAGATTCAATAGGTATTCTAAATGGAATTTAGATACAATAATCTTATGAAACTTCTTAAAGTAATTCTATTAATAATATTGTTTTCCGTATTTACAGTAACTCCTCATGCTCAAGAATTGTATGGAGAACATATAAGAAGGTTTGATACAGATATTCAAATTCAGGAAAATGGAGGGATTGTAGTTACAGAAACGTTACAGTACGATTTCGGAACAGATCAAAGACATGGCATCTTTCGCACTATTCCACTAGATAAAATAAATACAGAAGGTAAAACTTTTAGAATGTCTTTTAATTTACTATCAGTAGTAAATGAACAAGGTGAAGCATATAACTATAGCGAATCCAGGAATGCAGGTAGTGTAGAGATAAAGATTGGAGATCCAGATAAAACTATTACGGGTTTAAATACATACGTAATTAAATATCGTATTGGTGGAGCCCTAACTTACTTTTCTGAGTTTGATGAATTGTATTGGAATGTAACTGGTAATGACTGGAATATTCCAATTGCATCGGCTTCTACATCTGTAAGTTTGCCAGAGAATGTAGATATTCCATTTAGAACTGTTGAATGTTACACCGGTATTACAGGTTCGTCAGAAAGAAACTGTAGTTTTGAAAGTACTATTTCTTCTGCTGTAGTTGCTACAAATCTACCTTTAAATCCTCAGGAAGGATTAACTCTTGTTGTAACGTTTCCAAAAAATCTTGTTCTTGAATTAAATCCAGTGGAAGTAGTTTCATTTTGGGACACAATTGGTGGTAAAATCACATTAATTGTTATCATTATTGCAGCATTTTCTTGGTATATAATTTATCCTATCTATTTGCCGCTTAAATGGTATTTAAGTGGAAGAGATCCTTTTTCTATTGAAGGTAGAACACAATCATTATTTGAAGCTCCAAAAACTAAAAAAGGTAGGCATTTAACTCCAGCAGAAACTGGAACATTAATTGATGAGCATGCAGGCACAAGAGAAATATCTGCATTATTAGTAGATTTAGCAAGAAGAGGATATCTGAGAATTATTGAAAATAAGAAAAATGATTTTTCATTAGAAAAAACAAAAGAGTTTATTCATGATTCATCACTTCGTAATTTTGAAAAAACACTTCTGAAAGATTTATTTATAGAAGGGAATTTATTACATTTAAAAAAGGCAAAACTGTATGAAACTGTAAAAAAAGTTCAAGATGAGCTATATCATAGTCTTGTACTTGAAGGTTATTTTCCAGAACATCCAGAAAAAGTTCGTAATTTTTATCTTGGTATGACAGGTGCAGCTGCAGTAACATTTAATTTCTTTTTAATTTTATCAGCTTCAATTTTTGGAAGACTTATGCCTCGTAAAACACTTGAAGGAGTACATGCTGCAAATCTTACACGTTCACTAAAAAATTTCCTCAATTCTCAAGAAAGACAGCTAGAATTTCAAGCTAAAAATCAGTTATTTTTTGAAAAATTATTACCTTTTGCTGTTGCTTTCGGTGTAGAAAAGGTATGGGCTGATAGATTTAAGGATATTAATTTAAAAGAACCAGATTGGTATGTTGGTTATACGACTGGTCGTGTTTTTACTGCAGATGCATTTACACGTAGTTTGAATTCGTCATTTTCATCTTTTAATTCTGCAGCAAACCCACCAACATCAAGTTCTGGTTTTTCTTCTGGATCAGGTGGTGGAGGGTTTTCTGGGGGTGGTGGAGGTGGGGGAGGAGGAGGTAGTTGGTAAGCCTTATCTTCTTTTGTTTCAACATTCTTCATGATACAATAGTGAGTACAAAAATGTCCTCGTAGCTCAGCTGGATAGAGCGTTGGTTTGCGGAACCAAAGGCCGGAAGTTCGAATCTTCTCGAGGACACATCTTCTTTTACTTTTCTAGTTTGTAAGATTTAGCCTATAAAATTGAATAACTTCATAATTCTTGTTATAATTGGCCGTTTATTTATAGCTAAAAATATTGTTCCAACAAGTTTTTAGTTTTATATTTCTTTTTATTATGAAGCATAATAAAAAAGAGATATAGTGCACGTTAACAAGATGATGTAAAATACGAAATTTTTATGGTTTGTTTTGATGGTGAGCAGTTAGTTTCTTACTCTTAAGGAATTGTCTGCTCACCGTTTAGGCAGACCAGAAGTTTTGGGAACGGAGAGGAGAAGTAAATTATCGGCGAGGCCGTTTTGGTTTTTTGTATGTCGCTGTAAAGCGAAAGGAGAGTTAGATGAAACGCAAGAGTGGTTTTTGGTTAGGCATTGGTGCTATTACATTGGTTGTAGCAATGTTGCTATTGCCAATTCAAAGCACGTATGCCAGCAGTCTTGATTTTCCACTTGATATTTATATCAAAGTGGAAGTAGGTTGCGTTATGAAGATTGGTGCCAAGAATGAAAGACCATCAAGTATTTATTTTGATGGTAAGATTTTTGGCAAAGATCAAGGCCAAACTGAAGTTCAGTTAGCCGGTCCTCCGAGTCCAATGGCAATTGGACAATATGAGGAAAATGGCGTTGAAGCTGATATATCAGATTATGATGAAGCTTGGGGATATATTGAAATCAGAGATGAAAACAATAACTTCCTTGCTCGTCATGATGTTGGTCCAATTTCTGTCGATTGTTCATCTACACCTACAATCAAATATGAAAATCATTTGGTTGTGGCATGTATTGTAGATCCAAATCAGGTTGATAATAATGTTCGCAATCAAATGTCTCATGATATTTACGTGAAGGCATGGAATAGCGCTCAACAACCTGGAGAGGCTGAAATTGGAATTGGTTTTTTTGATAATCTTATTGGTCCAGGTGAAAATAGCTGGGCAGGCGCTGAGGATAGTTTAACAAATCATTATCCAACAGGCTTTGATGGCTATGTCTGGGGCGGTACTACTATTAGTAGTCCTGATAAGAGTATTCGCTATGGTAAGACTTATCTTGGAAGACCTCCTGGTGTGTCGGAAGGTGGCATTGAAGTTCAATGTGGTGAAAAAGCTACCCCAACACCGACACAAACGAATACCAGTACGCCAACGGCGACATCCACCCCAACAAATACGGGGACAGCGACCGCAACAGTGACGCCAACGCCTACCGATACAAGTACGGCAACGGCGACACCCACTGTTACACAAACGCCAACAGGTACTCCGACGGAGACTCTTACACCAACGGCAACGCCGACGGTAACAGAGACTCCCACGAATACCAGTACGCCAACGTACACAGCAACGAGTACTCCCACAGCAACAGAAACTGTGGTGACGGAAACACCAACACCCAGTTCAACGCCAACGAGTACTCCTACCGGAACTCTTACTCCTTCGGCAACACCGACGGCTACAGAGATTCCGACGAATACCAGTACGCCGACGGCGACGTCCACACCCACCAATACGGGTGAACCGACGGCAACAAGTACCCCAACCTCAACCCTGACACCAACTCCTACGTCAACAAACACTCCTGAGGAGTGTAAGGAGACAAAGGAAGTGCCAGGTGAATGGTCAGGATGGCAACCACACCCAACGATGCCTGGATACGTATTCCGTATCAAGATCATTAAGATTGTGGACATACACAATCCAGAAAAGGAATGTGGATCACGGGAGATAACACAAGTTGAGAAGTGGAATGGACTTCTCCGGTTACCTCTCATTGTCAGTCCAGGATGTCGGGAGATGGTCAAGGAAGAATCACAATGGTCTGACTGGGAAGTATACCCAGACAAACCTGTTGAATTCCGAACCAAACTCATTGTGTATCGTGATGCAAATGACAACGACATCATTTGTAAGGAAGAAACGATTCAAGAAGAACGGAAAGTAATATTCCGGCTTGTTCACGCTCATGAAGATCCCCACTGTAATATTGGGATTCTTCGTCAGGGTGAATTACCGTATTTTATTCCGTTTGATCAGAGTCGAGGTTTCGATTGCAAATGGGAGCATGCTGCAATTCATCAGTTAGCTCTTAAATTTGCACTCGGCGAGCTTTACTTCCTTCTTGATAAGTATCCAGGAGGTGCTTCCATTATTAAGGAAGCTACCTGGAAACCAACTGGCGGAGAAGAAGTTATTCTGGTACCACGTGAGGAACCGTATATTTTTGGCAATGTCACCGTCTACGTTCGAAATGGCGATTGTCGACGTGCAGATTGCCAAAATGTACTTACGTTCTGGCCAGAGAACATGAATGTGTCAGGTTTCTTACCAGGAATGTTCTCTGAAGCTTCGACTGCAGACGCAGTCAGTTCGTATTAGATATGAATCCAATGATTCGTATCTGTTTTACATCATCTTTGTTTCGTCCTTCCTCGGCCACTGCCTGGCCGGGGAGGGACACCCCAACATAACTCTACTTTTTACATTCTCTTGTATAGAACTATCAATTCAAGGTATAATACCAGAATCATTGGGCCTGTCGTTTAATGGTAGGACCGCGGTCTCCAAAACCGCTAACGGGAGTTCGATTCTCTCCAGGCCCGCATTTTTAGAAAAAGATTCTTCATAACTTAGAAAAATACATTCTTTTACTTCACCAGTACGCATCTTTTTTAAAATATAGTTGAAGAAATTTTATTATTCATTAGAATGAAGACATTATTTTTAATTATTATTAATGAGCGAAATTCCAGGTTTTCAACCAGAACAATTTTCACTAACTCCAGAAACTGAACCTCAACAAATGGGAAGAATTATAGTTATAACGGGTCCTTCAGGTGCTGGTAAAGATACAGTTAAAGCTGGTTTAGAAATGGATCTAGAATTAAATGCAGAACCAGTTATTACATTTAATACAAGACCTCAAGGAAAAGGCGAAATTGATGGTGTTGATTACTATTTCGTTAGTGAAGAAGAATTTTTACAAAAAAAAGAAGCAGGGTTTTTTGTCGAAGATGTTGTCACTGGAACAAGTAGAAAAGGAACTCCTAAAGCCCCATTTGATCGTGTAAGTGAAGGAAAAAATATAATATGGAGAATAGACATGTCACGTGCTGCTACATTAGAAGAATTTTATATCGAAAAATTTGGAGAAGAAAAAGGTAAAATGCTGTACGATCAAACTGTTGTGTTGTTGGTTGGTGTTAGTAGTGTAGATTTACTGAGAGAAAGATACAAAGCAAGAGCACGAGAAAAATATAATGAACATGAATTCAGGTTAAGACTCGTTCAAGAAGGTAGAGTTTGGAAGAAATATAAAGATAGATTTAATAATGTCGTTTTAAATGACGGCTCTCCAGAGGATACAATTGAACAAGCTAAACAAATTATCATGAATTCTTACCAAAATTAAAAAAACTAATTCTGATTATTTGTTATAGTGAGGTATGGAAAACAATATTCAAATAAATAAAAATACGTTATTAATAGTTAGCATTCTTATTGTAATTGGTTTTGTTAGTTCAATAACAGCTGCATATCTTATTGGAGTAAGATATGGAGAAGAAACAATACTGCCAATGCAAGTAGTAACACCAACACCTATACAAGCAGAACCAGCTTTGCCAGATCAACAATTTCCCATAGAACAGGGTGAGACAATGCCAGGTGAACAAGGTCAAAGAACTCCAATGTCAGAAGATCTAGAAGTTGCATGCACTATGGAGGCAAAAATATGTCCTGATGGTAGTAGTGTTGGTCGTATGCCTCCCAATTGTGAATTTGCCCCATGTCCTGGAGAATAATTAACCATATTGTTGTCATGTTTTCTTAAATTTACTACACTAAGAACATGGCTATAAAAAATGCTACTCCTTTATATTCTGAAACTTCAACAACAATGCTTATTTTTACTTATGCACCAACTGGTTTAGGTCATTTAAGAGTAACAGATGCACTTCACGACAGTATGCCTTTTCATTCAAAAGCCGTACTACTAGGTGCACAGGATAAAAAAATTACATATATTCATAGGCTTATGAGTTCTTCAAAAGTAGGAAGGTTTATATTTGAATGGTTTCAAAATGGAGTTGGGGAACAGGTATTTGTTAATCTATACAGAAATTTTTTACGAAGTAATACTGATACATTATTAAAACAAATATTGACTCTTATAGATCAACAGTACAGCCTTCCAAAAAAAGTTGTATGCATTTGTACTCACTTTTCACTAGCTCATCAGCTTGCGGAAATAAAAAGTCAGGTCGAAAATGAAAGATCAGTTGAGTTTAATGTAATTGTTCAAGTAACAGATGATAGCCCTCAAGGAATCTGGTATATACAAGGTGCAGATCTTATTACAGTTCCAAGTCACGAAACCAAAACAAAACTTGCTAATTATGGCAAAATACAAGGATTAAAAAAAACAAACATGACGGTTCTTCCGTACCCGTTAAGTCCCTTCCTTACTAAGCACTATACAATGACAGAATTTCAAAGAAGAATTTCTCAATATAATCCCCACAGTAAAGCAAAAATTCATGTATCAGTGCCTGTTTCTGGTGCTGCTGTTGGATTAAACTATCTTGCTGATTTAATTACGACGTTACATTCCATATCAGATCGATTTATATTTCATATTGTTTCAAAAAAAGCTGAATATACTGAAACTTTTTTAAAAAATATGGAAAGAAGAGAATATGCTTATATCTATTCATCAGAAATTGATAGAGATGTAGTTAACGCATATGAACAAATGTATAGAGATACTTGTATTAGTTTTGAAGTAACAAAGCCGAGTGAACAAGCATTTAAAACACTAATTTCACCACGTCAAGTGGGCGGTTCAATTTTACTATTTACAGACCCAGTAGGTAAGCAAGAATATGATAATTTAGATTTTATGCATAGAAATAGATTAATACCAGTGGATACTATTAGTACTAATTTAGAATATGCATGTTATAGAGGGTTACGTTTATTACCAGAACCTAAAGAATCTGCAAAATTAATACATGAATTACTTCTAAAAAATCATTTTTTAAATATGTCAGAATGCCAAATGAAATTTAACAAAACAGATGAACAGAAAGATGAAATAGGATGGAATGGTGCTGAACGATTTTGGCAATCAATAAAAGAATTTATTTAACTGGTTCCTTTAGACTGAAGATCACTAAGTACTGAACTCAAAGGATCATCTGCTGGTGCTGATTGATCTGCTGGTGGAGACATTGGATTTGGTGTCTGTCCCATACTCATATCTGGCGTAGGCATACTAGCCATATTGGAAGGAGCTGACATATTGGAATCCGTAGGTGCTGGTGTACTTGGAATTGCTTCACCTTGTGGCGCAGACATTACATCATTCATTGTTGGCGTCGTAGATGTAGTATCTGTTACAGGATTTCCCATTGGTGTTGGTGAAACTGCTGTTGGGTTAGCAACAACAGGATTAGATGATGTATCCATTGGCATACTTGATGGTGCAGCTGACATATCTGTACTTGGTGTTGAAGGCATACCCATTGACATATCTTGTTTAGGTGGTTCAACTGGAGGAGTTACAGTATTCATTGATGGCATTGTTGGTTCCGTAGGTGCGGCAGCTACAGGTGCTGACATATCCATACTAGGTGTGGCTGGTGGTTGAGTTGCTGTTTGAGCAACTGCCGCTGTAGTACTAGCATCCATTGAGCTTGTTGGAGCTACAGCAGATTCTGTAGATAATCCAAGTGCTGTATCAAATTCAGATTGTGTAAAACCTTTTAGAACTACAGAAGTTCCATCATCTTTTTCAATTTTTGTTACTGGTGTTCCCGCAAAATTATTTGAAATATTCAACATTTCTGTAAGATATTCACGATTTGTTTCTAAATTTTTTTCTTCAAACTGCATATTTTTTGAAGTAAGATACTGTTTTTCAGCTTGTGAGAATTTGCAGTCGTTAATGGTGTAGATAGTTATTTTCATAGATAGAATTTATTATGAAGAAATAAAAAATGTTTGTCAAGTTGAATAATTAAATTAATATTGTAACAAGTAAAATATAACTGTAAGATAAATACATGGCTAAAAAAAAGTCAAAAAAATATTCTCTGTTTAAACTACATTTAAAACATTTTATATACTTTTTTATCGTTATTAGTATCATCATTACAGCTATTTTTCTTACTAAAGAGCAACCAGCAGAAGCAGCAGCAAGTTTTTATTTAAATAGAGTAACACCTGCTAATGAAGTTAAAAGAGGAGGCCCAATAGTATACGATGTTATGGTTTTAGGGCAAAATGCAGGAGATTCAGTAAATACTGGTATTGAGTTTGATAGAAGAAAACTTCGTGTAGATAATATTGATGCTGGAGAATTAGGAAGTATCAACTGGAATCCTATTGCAGATAATGGTGATAAAAGTAGAATTGTAATTAGTAATGGAAATGTAAGTACGAGTGGAGATCATAAACAGTTTGCTCGAGTTCATTTTACCATTATTGATCAAACAGATGAAAAAGATGCACAAGGCAGGGGATTTGTAGAATTATGTAGCATTTTTGACCCAGGAACTTCAGCCCCAACTAGCATTCCAAATACTTCTATTCCTCAGCCAACAAATAGTGGAAATAATCCTACTACACAACCAACATTAATACAAAACACACCAATTCCTACAAAAGTAAATGAGCCAATTCCAACTGCAGTGCCAGTAGATAATTTAGATATGAGCAAATTGTGTATTCCTTTAGAAGTTAATGGTTCCCCAGCAGACAAAATGGATATGATATTAATGCCAGTTAATTATGCGCCAAATGAATATGGAACATTTATTCAACATGCTCAGTTAGCGATTCAACGCCTTGGAGAGACAAATTTGTCTTCTTATAGGAATGAGGTTTTAAGCAAAATGAATTGGTATGTAATAAATACTTCGCACAGTTCTATACCAGCAGAATATAGAAATAAAAAAATTGAATCGGCAGAAACGTATAATTTTATTAATTCAGTTCTTCGATTGTGTCCACATGATAGACATATAACCTTTGTAAATGCACAAGTGTTAGAAAATCCTGATGGAGCTAAAATTGGCGGAAGTGCTACATTATATGGTGGTTTAATATTTGCGGCACAATCTGTACTTGATCCTAATTCAAATATTTTCGCACATGAGTGGGGCCATGCAGCAGCGGGATTAATAGATGAATATGATGCTGGTAAATGGTTTACAAGCAATGATCCAACAACAGGTTATAACTGCACAAAAACACCTAATAATTTAAATCCTGGTCCAGATCCATGTCCATGGGGGATGTGTGATAATTCGTTAAATGACCCTAAATTTAAACAAGTATGTCCACAGTGGGATTGTAATCAAATGGAATGTGATGCATTACAAAAAGAACTTTTTGCTAATGCTGGATGCTATCAAAGATGTAGTTCTCAGAATGGCTATAGACCCGCTCCAATAAGTGTTATGGATGCAGTATTTCCAGGCGTTAGTGATGACATTACAAAGTTTAATGGTCCGTCGCTTTATAGTATTATTCAATATACATTTACTAAATATAAATAAAACGTATGTTTAACCCATTAAAATTAAAATTACGTATAAAAATAATAGTCGCTATAATAATAGCTCTTCTAGTAAGTTTTCTTTATATTAAGCCTAAAGAGAATGATATCCCTATTTTGCCTATTTCTATGAAATTAGATCTTCAAAAGCAAAATAATAATTCTTTTACATTAAAGAATGTAGCTGTAGTTACAGGATATGCTCCAGATTATCAAAATGATTTTCAAAGTAATTTTTATAAAATTGAAATAAAAAAAGATAAAAAAATATTATTTACTGGAAAAATGTTTAAACAACATATAGTTATTCATGAGTGGCTTTATGAAAATCCACGGGCAGATATAGAAGAAACAGAATTAAAAGATATTGAACTTTATCTTCCTTATTATAAAGATGCAACAGAATTAATTATTACTGAAGATTCAGGTACAGAAGTTTTAACTGTAGATTTAAAATCTAAAAAACTTATAGCTCCTAAATTGCAAAATACTTGCGGTGATGGCGTCTGTACAGATAATGAAAACTTGCTTATGTGTTATACAGACTGTAAATCTCTATTGCCAAAATGGATTTCTCATTAGTTATTTTGTAAGCAGTTTATTCCAATCAGCAACAAACTTTTCTAAGCCTTCATACAAAAGCGAATTTTTTTCTTTTTCAAATTCGTATGCATTAAAATCTTCGAGTAATGGAAGATCTTTATATAAAATTGATTTTAATCCTTTTGAAGGAATACGATAATGTTCATCTGGCATCCATTTTTGATCTTGAACCCATTCTCGCAGAATGTTCATTGGAACAGTCAAAATATCTGCACCCATAAAAATAGAAGCATAAAAGTGATCTAAGTTTCGAATTGATGCAGCAAGAATAGAAACATGCGTTTTTGTGCGACTTGTGTCAATTTTAGATTTTCCTAAACCAGCAAATTTTCGATACATTTTTGCAATGTTTTTAACTACATCTAATCCATCATAACCACGATCATCCCATCTGCCAATAAATGGAGAAACAAATGATTGTTGAGTGGCGGGTAGAGTAGCGGCATATACAGCTGCTGCTTGTTCTTGATTAAACACAAGCGTCATATTTACCCGTCCACCTTTAGAAACGAATTCGTTTGCAGCTTTTAGACCTTCTGGAATTGTAGGAAACTTAATATAGATATTTCTTCCCCATGTATACATATCATCTGCTTGTTTAAGCATGTCAACAGCTTTTGTATTCCAATCGGCATATGTTTCTACAGAAATTGGACCAGCAATTTCTTTTTCTAACTCTTGAATAATAGTTTTGTAGAAGTCTAATAATTCTTTTTCAGTAAGTTTTTTTCCTGATTCAATATATTTTTGAATTTCCGGATTTTTAACTACTAAACTTGGATTAGTTGTCTGACCATCTATTGTTCCGATTAGGCCTTTAGCTTTTTTTGTTTCTTCTGGATCGCCAGAATCAAGAAATATTTTTGGAAGTTTAATTGACATGAGCTAATTATAGGTAAACCGTAGTCTAAATCAATAGGAATTTTGTAAGAAGAAATGTTATTTGCTAAGCTCAAAAGAAGCATAAGGTATAATTGTCAAATGAAGAAGCTTTTACTTCTTGTAATAATACTTTTTGGATTTGGTTTTATTGCTATTAAGAATATCAATAGTCAAACTGAAAAAAATTCAAAAGAAAAAATTCAAGAAAAAATACAAATTGAACAAAATAGAGAGGCTCTTGAAGAAAAATTAGAAGTAGTTTCAAGTGTAAAAAAATCAGTTTTTGTTCCATATTGGAACATAGAAAATACAGAAAATCTTGCTGAATATGATGAAGTCATTTATTTTGGAATTTCTGTAAATGAAAATGGTGTAAACAAAGATGAACAGGGCTTTGCAAATTTACAAAACTTTGTAGATTCAACAAACAAGTCAAAACAATATCTAACAGTTCGCATGTTAAATACTGAAACTAATTTAACCATTTTAGAAAGTAGTGAAGCTCAGAAGCGAGTTATTGACGATGTAATATTTGTTGCAAATGAATATGGGTTTGATGGAATTGTATTAGATTTAGAGCTTTCTGTAATTCCATTTAGCAATGTGAAAGACAATATTAGCATGTTTATAAGTACCTTCTCTGATGAACTTGAATCTGAAAATTTAAAATTTGATGTAACGTTATATGGTGATATGTATTATCGTGGTAGACCATATGATGTTAAAAAAATTGCTAGCAAGGTAGATAAGGTATTAATCATGGCGTATGACTTTCATAAATCTCGTGGAGAGCCGGGACCAAATTTTCCATTTACTGGTCAAAAAAAATATGGTTATGATTTTCAACAAATGATTTCAGATTTTCAGAAAGATATACCTTCTGAAAAAATTGTAGTTATATTTGGCATGTTTGGTTATGACTGGACATTAGGAAGCCAAGGTTTACCGTTAACCAGCGCAACAGCATTTACACTAGCTGATGCACAAGAGGGTTTTACTCCAACATGTAATTATATTTCTTGTATTGTTACCAGAGATTTAGAATCTAAAGAAATGAAAGGAACGTATATTGACGATGAAAATTATAAACACGAAATATGGTTTGAAGACGAAGAATCGGTACAAATTAAAACAAATTATTTAAAAGAACAGGGGATAGGAAGTATTAGTTATTGGACGTGGGGATATTGGTAATTTATTCTTCTTTTTTCATTTTAGTAACTCTTTTTTTGGCAATTGTTGTACCTTTATAATATTTTTCCCAAGCTCCCATTTCTTTTAATTTCCACATAAAAAGTGCGCTTTTACTTCTGGCATTTGAATCTACCACAAAACGAAGAGCTTCTTCCAAAATAGAACGAGGAATTTCTTTAGCTATTTTTATATATAAACTTTTTTTTCTATCATCCCCAAGTTTTTCAGCTAAATGGCATCCGAAAGCCTGAAATTCACGTGAAATATATTTATCTTCTAACGGGTCAAATTTTTTAAGAATATCTGAGAGGGAGTCCATACAACTCACATTGTATCATTAGAAAGTAGTTTTTTTGCGAGGATCTTCACCTTTGCCATACATCATTAGATACGTTTTTCTATCTTCATATTTATCTTCCAGAAGTAAATTATGTAAAGGATCAAGTTGTTGTAAAAGCTGAACTCTTTGTTCAATAAGTCGTGTTCTTTGATCATTTGTCAATGCAGTTTCAATTTGTTTTGTAAGTTCTCGCAAGTCATTTCTAAGACTTGAGGCCTGTATTCTTGCTGTCTCAATTTTTTCTTGAATCTGATCATCTGTTAATTCTGGTTTATTGAGAAGAGATCGAATTCTTTGATTTCTTAAATCTTCATAACTTTCTAAAACATTACTTTTAACTTTTCCATATTCAGATTGTAATTTTTTGTATGTTTCATCTTCTTTTACAAGTGGAGCAACATCGTTAACTATTGTTTGTAATTGTTCTAATGCCTGAGGATTTTCAGTATCTATATTTAAGATAATTGCAGAAGCTTGTTCCATGGTAATATTTCGAGCTTTCATTAGTTGTTCTGTTACAAAAGGGGTACTTTGTAACATATGTTTTAATCTAGCTGGATTTTTGATTCCATCAATCTTTATATTACCTTTTCCATCTGCTAGCCAGTCACCATGGTCAAGTAATTCTACAAGAATGCCTTCTTGTTTAGATTTACCTTGAGAAACTTCATGATTTTTTGAAAGATCTGCTAGTCTTTGAAGTTCTTTGACTACAAAGGAATCTTCAGTGCGATTGTTATTAGTTAAGTTCGTTAGTACATCTTCAGAAGAAAGTACTTGTCCTTCAACATCAAAAATTTCAGCTAATTTTTTAAGTCTTCCAACGCCAGCACCACTATATGTATCCTCTGAATGAAAACTAATCCCGAGAAGTGTCATGGTTTTTTTAGTATCACTAGAGTCCGAATCAATGTAGTCATTAAGAATATTTACAAAGTTTTGTACAGAATCTTTAGATCGATTTTCAATTTTAATACCATTTTGAAGGATTTGAGATAAACGATTTTGTTGTGAGGTATCTGTACTTGCTGAAAGAGCATTTTGAACACGTTTATTAATTATGTCAGCGAGTAAATCTGCTTCTGTGGATTGCTGTTTTGCACCTGTTGCGCCACCACTTAAAATAACAGTTTCTGTTTTTCCTTGTATAAGCATTTCTGCAGCCGCCAGAGCATTCAAACGTGAAAAGAAATTTAAACCAGTTCTTCCAGCTTCACTTTGTTTTTCTGAATATTCTTGAACGGGGCCTTGTCCAAATACTAATGTAATATCAGAATGTTGAATTATGTCAGGTTTAATTTCCGGTGAAGTAGACTGTATAGAACTTTCAGACATATTTAATGTTTTAAGTTTAAAATATCGTTATAGACTTTTTCGTAATTACTGACCATAGTTTCTGTAGAAAAATTATCTTCAATATGTTTTCTACAATCTTCGGGTTTAATTGTGTCAATTTTAGTAAGTGCTTGTTTTAAACCATCGATTCCAGATTCATAAGGAACTACGAATCCCGTTTTTCCATCTGCGATAACTTCTGCAACTGCACCTCTATCAAAGCCAATAACAGGTGTTCCGCAACTCATAGCTTCTGCCATTACAAGGCCAAAAGGCTCAAACCAATTTATTGTCATTAAAAAACATTTTGCGTTCTGCATAAGTTCTACAACTTCTTGTTTATTTAAAGGAAGTTCTGGAGATAGAGAACCAGCCCAGGTAATTTTATCATTAAGGTGAGGTTTTACCTCTTGTTCATAAAATGTAATATCTTCAATATTTCCTGAAATAACAAGTTTACTATTAGTTTCTTGAGCTAATTTAATTGCCCATTTAACACCTTTTGGATCTGAAAAAGTACCATCTTTATTTTTACTTTTAGATAATCTTCCCATCCACAGTAAATAATCTTTCTTTTCTTGTTTATAAGAATACAGATTAGTATCAATACCGTTATATACTATGCGAAATATATTTGTTTTCGTAAATAAAGATCTGTGGGCTTTGGAAAGAGAAATTAAATATGTATCATCAAAATTACTAAACGTTTCATCTAGTAAATCAAAGCCTTGTGTATGAATAGTCGTAACAATAGGGGTTTTTATATCTTTTGCAACAAGAAGATTAATAAATTCTGGATAGGTATGATTATGAATAATATCGTAATTGTTTCCTATTTCTCGTAATTTATTTGCCAGAAGAGCGAGAGTTGCAGTTTCGGCATAAAAGCTATTTTCGTAATCAGTAAAACTTACCCAATCAGTTGGGATTATAGGAATAATAGTTGCACCTGGGATAACCGTGTCAGCTGTAGCAATAACATCTACAGAATGACCTTTTTTTAATAAACCCTGAATTAACTCATAAATAATACGAGGTCGAGAAGATTTAACATCAGGAGTAATTTTTCTTTTAAGTAATGAAACGAACAGTAAACGCATCCTATTATGATACTACAATTTCTTGTTACCTTCAATCCAAATTCGTGGTTCAGCAAATCGTTCGTAGATATTAATAAACTTTTCACCAATCATTTCCCAAGAAAAATTATTAACAGCAATTTCACGAGCTTTTTTACCCATTTTTTTTCTCATTTCTTCATCATCAAGTAATTTATTGACTGTTTCGGCTAAATGATTTACATGACGTGGTTTTATAAATAATCCATTTTTACCTTCTTTAACAGCAAGTGGAATTCCACCTTTTCTTGTTACAACAACAGGAGTTTCACAAGCCATTGCTTCTAAAATTACCAAACCTAATGGTTCATCCCAAATGGATGGAGCAATAAAAACATCTGCTCGACTATATAACTCAATTAATCTATCGGTTTGATCGCCAACATGACCTAGGAAACGAACATTTGTTAATTTTCTTTCTGCAACAATTGTTTCTAATGATTCTCGTTCTGGACCATTTCCTACTATTAAAATTTCACCATGAATTTTTGAAGCAGCTTTAACTAAAAAATTTACACCTTTATACTTTGTTAATTTTCCAGCGAAAACAACAACTTTTTTACCTTTTAAGTTTAATTCTTTATCAATGCGGTCTGTTTTAACAGGTTTAAATCTAGCAATATCAACACCACCTGGAATAACGCGCATACTTGAACGTAAATCTGTACCAAAAACTTTTAAGGTCCAGTCTTTTGTATAGTTAGAATTTGGAATAATACGTCTTGCTCTTTTAAGTGTATCCATAGAAAGAGCTATGAATCGTTGATCTTTTTGTGCAGTTGGAAGTTCTGATCCATGAATAGTAATTACATAAGGTACTTGATAGGTAGATTTAATAAAACGTGCAGACCAAGAAAGAGGAAATCCGTGGTGTACATGAATGATATCTGGTTTAAAATCTTCAACCGCGGCAACACAAGAATTCATGAATGCCTGATGAAGTTGTAGTATTTCTCGATTAGTTATTTCTGTAAACAATTTACATCCTGGCCATTCTGGATGTCCTGTAAAAGCTACTTTAAATGGTAACTCTAAAGGATACAGTTTTACTCCATTTACCGGACGATCATCTGGACAGACAATAGCAACTGTGTGTTTTTTATTGATTGTTTTTGCAAGATATCTGGCATAGGTACCAGAGCCAGAACCGTAAAATGGGAATATTGAAAGATAGAGAATTCTTAGTTTCTTTTTTGGCATAGAATATTATATCATAACTGCTTTAAAATGCTAGAATATGGGGCTTCCCATCGTATTAAATGTAACACAGAAGATTTTAAATTTTGTAAAAAGAAAGTAAGTAATAGTGCAATAAGTATTTATTACAATTGGATAGTATTCGCCATACTGAAAAATGTCTTGTCAAGAAGGGATAAATCGTCACTGCTAAAATTTGAAAGGACGAATGTTTCCCCGGGAATTGGCTCTGTTCTATTCTCAACACCAATTCTAATTCTCCAAAATTCTTTAGTTTTCCACATATCTTCAATCGAAGAAATGCCATTATGTAACTTTGGTCCTTTTCCTAAACTAACTTTAAATTCTCCCAATTTAATATCTAAATCATCATGGGCGACATATACATCTGCAGGAGAAATAGAATTGCGAATTATAAGTTTGACTGCTGTTTCACCAGATCTATTCATAAAGGTCTGCGGTTTAGCTAAAATAATCTCCGTTTTATTCATACTAATTTCTGCAACTTCTGCATTTACATATTTATCAAACTTCCAAGGTTTAATTATTTCATTATGTGTATACATGTAATCGAGAAACATAAATCCAGCATTATGCCTTGTTAGCATGTATTTTTCACCAGGGTTACCGAGTCCAATTAGTAGTTTCATTTGCATCAATTATAACGGATAGGTTAAGATGAGTAATATGGCAAAATATATTCCCGATATTATGTCTCGAAGATGGGTCATTTTATCTGAGAATCGTACAGATAGACCGAATGCTGAAGGAAATGAGCAACATACTAAAAATCCTTTTAAGGAGGGGCATGAAGAAATGTCCGGCCCTGAAGTATTTAGAATTGGTGAAGGTGAACCTGATACAAAAGGATGGAGTGTTCGAGTTGTACCCAATAAATATCCAATAACAGATTTTCATGAAGTAATCGTACATTCCCCAGATGAAAAAAAAGATCTCCATCATATGTCTTTAAAACAACTTGAAAAAGTATTTCAAGCATATCGTCAACGGTTTAATTTTTACAAAGATAAAGGGCAGGTACTTATTTTTTGTAATAGAGGAGAACATGCAGGTGCATCGATAGAACATCCACATTCTCAATTAGTAGTCATTCCTTCACAAATTAACATGGATACGCTTCAGCGTGAACCTCTTAAAAATATCGTGCGAGAAAATAATTATTTTCATATTTACTGTCCAGATTTTTCTCAATGGCCCTATGAAGTGTGGCTTGCACCAAAAGAAGATGGCACCTTATTTGGAGATATAACAGATAGTCAAATTGCAGATTTAGCAGAAATTTTTCAGAATGTTATGCTTCGACTAGAAGAATTACACAAAACTAAAAATAAGACAAAAGAAGATTTTAGCTACAATTTTTTTATTCATCCAAAAGAAAATTGGTATTTACGTATTATTCCTAGGTTTGTATATCGTGCTGGATTTGAACTTGGCACAGGTTTGTCAGTAAATGTGACAGATCCAGCAGACGCAGCACGTGAACTTCGTGGAAAGGAAGAGGAGATTGAAAGACTCATGGGCAAGTTAAAGGAGTTAAAAGGGAAATAATTATTTCTCTAATCCATTCATCATCAGAATAATAAGTAGTAATAAAGCACCTCCGGTTGCTGCCAGCATAGCTTCAGTAGGTTTCATACCAAAAATTTTTGTTAATTTTTCTTTTTGGTCAGGAGTAAGAGTATTGATTTTAGCTATTGCCATTTCTCTCATAGCATTTGCAGTATCTCCGTTTTCAAAATGTTCGCTTATTTGTGCGGCTTGTTCTTTTGATAATCTACCGCTTGTCATAGTATCTACAAATGTGCTTAATTTTTTAGGATCATTATAAAAATCTTCTGCATCTTTTGCCTTTTGTAGTTTAGCATTTAGATCATCAAGTTCTTTCATGACTCTTGCTTCTTCTGGGGTACCTTTAACTCCAGCAAGTTCTTTTCGCTTTTCAGAAATTTGTACAGTAAGTTCACCTTGATATTTTGTAAGTTCTTCTGGACCTGTAAATGAAAGTACAGTAACAAAATCTTCTTGGGAAGCTACAGTGTGTGAATTTAATCCATCAATAATGCGTTGACGTCTTTCATTAAAAGCATCATCTCCAGGTTTTTCTGGAATAGCTTTTTCAACATACTTTCTTAAAGAATCTGTAGTAACTTGACCTGAATTCTTGGCTGCTTCTATGAGTGTTTGCTGGTCAATTTGTGTAGTAGGTTCTTTTCCTTGCAGATTATCAATATATGCCTGAACTACTTTTTTTGTGCTTTCATCTGTTATACCGGCCAATACTTCATTTTGTTGAGAAAGTAATTGTGCTTGGTACATAACTTCACGAGGAATTGAGATTACTTTTTTTTGATCAGGTCCAGTTTCAATAACACAGGTAAATTTTCCATCAGATGAACCGGTAATGGCAAGAATTCGAGAAGGTTGAGGAGTATTCTCATCAGCTTTTTCAGGTTGTGTTGTTGCTCTTACAACATGTGCATCTGGGTTTGAATGATCTATTTGTATAAATAGATCATTTCCACTCTGTAGCATTCCTTTAGATTGATTAGTTAATGCTATTGGATCACTGTATACTTCTTTATCCTGTGGTAAATCTTTAAGATATTGAATAGATTCAAAACTATTTTTACTTTCTTGGCTTATGCCACTTAACTCCGTAGATTCTGCGTTATTTTCTGCAATAAAAGAAAAATGAGATAAGGCAAAATCACCTACATTTTGAATATCAGCTGAGTGGATATCTGATTGTTGTATAGCCTCATATTGAACTGGTTGCAGTATATCTTCAGATCCTGGTTCCATAATTAAACATGATACTTGAAATGTATTATTAAAACAACTAATATGTTTCTATGCTAGTTGATAAAAGTGCAGCGATTTTACCGTCTTCCATAACGGAGTCTCCTGTTACGCCTTATAAAGGTGATGTATTGAATGCTGGTGAGAATCAACCATTGACTCCTTCATTAAAACAGGAAGTACAAGATCGATTGTATGATCCAGAATTTTTTGCACATGAAAGACAACTAAGTACTCCAGAAATTTCCCAACAAACAAAAAACACCTGCGCAGATGTTTTAGTAATGCAGTACCAGTCCATTTTGGACGTCACAGCACCTGCAGCCGGAAGCTGGGAAGAAAATTTTCAGACTTATTTTGAATCACAATTTACACAAGCTAATCCAGGTAAGGATCCAAAAAAAGCTACGGCACAAGAACTGAGTGATTTTGCAAAAACGTTGTCTGAAAAAGATCAATATCAGGTTTGGGCAATTAAAATAGCAGAAGAACAACAATTATTATTAGAAGCAAGTACTGGACTAAAGAATGAACCACAAATTCTTCCTGAAAAAACTAAATATGTGGCGCGTGATTATGCAATTGGAAGAAGTGGTGTAGTAGAAGAAGCAGAAAAAGCACATATCGGTGTTAATGCAACATCTCTACCTGAACGAATTTTAGCAAGAATTGGATTAGGTCCGAATGCAAATAAAATTCAACAGGCTGCTATGGCTGAGCGGGTAATGGAATATACTGCGTCTGAGTTTAAAGAAGAAGGAAAAAAGCAGGATACATATATTGGAAGTGCAACTTTTGAAAGTACACCGCTTTATAACGAAACAGTAACAATTAATGGAAACTTTTTAACTGATTCTCAAAAAGCCTTCTTAAGAAGAATGGCCCAAGTTCCAAATGCTTCAGAAATTCAGGTTGTCGCGCAAGAACGAATTTCAAATTATGTAAATAGTATAAACGCAGCACGTTTAAACTTTTATGCACATCATGACAGACAGCTAGTAGATAGACAGGATTTTAATTTTCTAGTGCAGGAACCGGGTAACCCAAATGAATTCAAATTTAATGCAAAAAGTAATCAACCACAATTATTATTATCACAATTAGGGTACGAGGTAGTAAAAGGAGCCCCACCACAAGTAATTGAAGTCGGTATTAGTGGTATGGGAGTTAAAACTCAAATTGATATTATCCAGCAACAATTAAAGAATGAATTAAACAATGTTCTCACAGAAACGGTTGATAAAACACATGCACAAACCACAAGAGATGTAATTCAGACAAAAATAGATGAACTTTCTGCAGAAAAAGGAAAACCATTAAATAAAACAGCTGAAGAGCAATTAGATAAAGCTATTGGAGAACTTCAAGCACAACTTGCAGTTACAGAAGAGGTAGAAGCTAAAGAAAAAGAGTACGATGATGAAATAAAAAGAAAAACAGATGAAAAAGATAAAGTCAAAAGTGATGCAGGAGTTGATACTAAAGATGAAACTAATTATTCAAATTTATTAACAAAAAAACAGGAATTAGCTCAAAAGGAGCTGAAACTTAATATAGCTAAACAAAATTATAAAGATATAGCAGAGAGATTAACACAAATTCCTACAGATGAAATTACTGATTTTGAAAATGGAAAACCAAAAAGGAAACGCTCTGAATATAGAACTGGGTATGAAACTCTTATTGATGATTTAAAAAGACAGTTAAAAGAAGCCAATGATGCAATAAGTACTGCATCAGGGGAAAAATCTAGTGTTGAATCTGACATATTTAACTTAGAATCTTTATTACCTAAAGCAAAACAGGAAGCTCTTCAACAAATGAATACTCTTCAATCTCAGATTGATCAGCAAACTCGAGAAAAAGCAGATTATAGGAAAAAACGAGTAACTAAAATGATGGTAGACCCTACCAATGCGACTAAACAATTAGATGCAAAAGCTGTAAAAGCTGCACTTGAAGCTAAAACAAATGAAAAGAATGGAACTCGATTTAATGAACGATTTATTCAGCAACAGATAGACGCATATACAGAATTAAAAGGTAGAATGGATCCAGACACACAGGAAGCAATACAGCATCGTGCCATGCAGCCAATTGATAATAAAATTGCAAAAGCCAACTTAGAACTAGCAAGAAAAATGTATCCAAACGTGCCACCTGCGTACCTACGTACGTTACAAATATTGTATGGTCCAGAAGTGACAACTCTTACTGCAAAAGGAAAAGAAATGTACGAAAAAGCAATGCGATTGCTTCCACCTGAAAAATTTATAGAGTTATTAAAGGCTAAAAATCCAGCTCTTGCAGCAATTACAAATGTTTATGATACTGTTAGCCTGCTAGCAAATGAAATTAGCATGCTACAAACTGTTGATGATACATTTATAAGTACAACACTCGAGGAATTACGAACACAAGCTCTTACGGGTACACTTGGTAAGGTTTCCGATACAGAAAAAAATGGACAAAAAAATGTTGCAGAAAAAGTTACAGCAGATGATTTTGCTGCAAGTACATTAGTAGATAAAGATAAGGTAGTAGATCAGTTTGGTAGTGATATTTATTCTTTCACTTCTGTTGAAGATTTAACATTAAAAATTCAGCAAAATGAAGCATTGTATGCCTTAACATTAACTGATGCACAACGAAAAATGGTAGCGGAAGAAATAATAAAACGAAAAAAGAAGATATAATTTTTTAACTATTTATGAGACAACTTACAACAAAAGAAGTAATAAAAGCATTACCAATAGAAAAAGAAACAAAGTCAAAATTGATTGACCAATTTGATTCAATGGAAGAAGGAAAAAAAGGAGATGTGACATTTATTTGCTGGAAAGCATTTCATCAAATGCGAAAAATATTAAATGATGCCAAGTATGATGAATTTATGCTTCAAGTAGGAGAGGGAAACAGAACATTAACACCTACATTTATGCAAGAAGTTGAAGATGCAGCATGGCAGGAAATTGAAGATATGATTTCCGGGAAAAAAGAAGAAAATGATAAACTCGCCCATATTCGAAAACAATTACAAACATTTAATGTTGATTAATACATGGTAGATATTGCTGAACAAATTTCTTCAGAAGATACTTCAGTTATTTCAGAAGATGTTAAAAGTGATTTTAAAAAAAAAGCTAGAGAATTACGAAATCAGCATATTCGAAATATTTTAGGAATCGAGTCAGACGCAATAGAAACACCAGAAATTGAAACAGAACAACCTGAAACTACAAAAACACATAGAGATTTATATTTCGAACGATATCGAGTAGAAGATCCTGCAGTAAAAAGAGATATTACTGATACAGAAATTTCAGAAAGGAGAATTACTCAAGAAGAACAAAATGCTATAGATTTACATAGAAGAATCATTGAAACAGAAAAAACACGGAATAGTAGAGGATTATTTGCTGGACCTCAAATGAGAAAGGAATACACGATTATTAAAGATGCTCGTGGCAAACTACAAAATCAACAGCAGATTGCTTCAGAAGCACGTATTGCATATTGGGAAGATCAGATAGAAAAAGAAAAACAGAGAGAAGAAGAAAGTAAGGCGTGGGTGCCCCAAGAACGAACACAATTTCTTAATCGTGTACCTCCTGCACAGGAAGAACAAACGTCAGAAGCTGATTCACAATCAGAACAAGTGGAAGTTGAACATCACGAAGCTCCAGAAGTTCAAAGAGAAGAACAACAATCAGAGCAATCAGGATCTGAGGCTCAGCCAGAAGCAGATGTAGTACAGCAGGAAACTTTTGAATCTATGAAGGAAGATTTAGAAAGAACAAGAAATGAGCTGGCGCAGAATAATGAACTTACTTCTGAAGAAGACAGAAATAATAGAAAAGAAGCGTATGAAACTATACAAACAAAAATGGCACAAAAATGGTTTACTGAGAATGAAGAATTAATTAAAAATTATGGAGATTTACTTTCAAAGGTTTATCCCCATTTAAATTCAGAAGATGTTATATCTAATTTTAAGCACATTTTTGAAGATAATGAGTATCGTCAAATTGCAATGAATTATTTATATAACATATATGAAGGATTTAGAATTGGACAAATTCCTAAAGAAGAATTAAAAAATATACAGCCTTTTTACTATAAACTAAAAGAAGGTTTAGAAGTATTAGAAGGGGGAACAATCTACACACATAGAGAAACTTTAGGCAAAACATATTTGGAACTTACCAACGCTGGTGTCCCTTTTCAACATGGGAATGAAGATGATGAAGATATTGATATTCAATCTCATAAGGCTACAAAAATAATTTTTTTTGGATTTAAACCTAATGCAAATTCAACACAAGAAGAAATAAAAGCTCAAGTAGTTTTTGAAGAACAACCAGATTTACAAACTAGAATTAAAAAAACATGGAGTAACGTAACAGAAACGATTTTTGGTACTCAATCTAAACAAACAATAGAACAACCTAAAGATTTTATGTATCCAATAGAAGAAGTAGATCTACCAAGAATTCCAGAAATAAATTTGCATGATCTTTTTTCAGAAAAAGAGTTAGATACAGAATATGATAAGTTTGTTAGTACTCATCAAATAGACATGTTTAATGATTACTTATACATGGAATTGTCAGAATTGTTAGAAAAATACGATGTAGAAGGCTATATAGACAATACTGAAGATGTAAATTTTGAAGAATTAATGAAGTTAGCTTTTGCACATGAGTTTGCTCAAACGAATCAAGAAAAATTACTTCAATATTTAAAACAAACACAAAGCTACAGATTAATAAGACAATATCCATATTCAAAATTTCGTGAAGGCCACAGTTTTTATTCTGCTGAACAAGCCTATAGTGAAGAAGATTTAAATTTATTTGACAACATCATAAAATCTTTTATTGAAAGAATGAAGGATTTTCAAGAAGCGGAAAGAAATGTTGCATTAACGATGTCCTCAACTTTAACAACAGAACCTCAACTAGATATAAAAAAAAGAAATATTATGGAAAAACAATTTAGAATAGATTTAATAACCTATTTATTGAAGAAAAATGGTTTAGATCCAAAATATGAATTAATTGGTGGATTACTAGGGGCTATTACTACAGAAGAAACGTTGGACTTTGGAATAGATGAACTTACAGGTCAGATTCAAGATTATCTTAAACAAAAAGAGCTAAATGAAGAGAATGAATTTATCGTAAAAGATGCTAGTGAAACACAGTCGGCTTTAGAACATAAAGAAGCAACAGAAGTTAATGCTACAATACAAACTAATAATGAAGCATCTTTGAAACAGAAAAGTCCGGAGGAATTAATGCGAGATATTAAAGAAAAAATGAATCAGTTTTTAACAATTGAGCCTACAACTGAACAAATTAAAGAAGTTAAAAACTTGCAAAGTGAATATATTAATCAATACTTAGATTCTCAAAAAGATCAAGTAGATCAATTAATACAAAAAATATTTGGGAATGAAATGTGGGGTCCGAAAAATGTTGATGACTTAAAGATGTATTTTGGGAATGAGTTTAAGTTTCAGTTAAGTTCTACAAGAGAGTTTCTGAATTCAATATACAACAAATTGATTTTGCAAGAAGGCTCTAATACTGAATTAATACATACATTTAAAGATTTGCAAAAGACTATAGAAGATATAAGTTTTTCTCATATATATTTTGCAAAAGACTTAGAAGGTAAATCAGTTAATGAACTGTTACAAATGGGCTTCCGACCAGTACCAATGGGCTTAATAAGTGATATGGATGTAAATACTTTAGATAAGTCAGCTCTTCAATGGGATTTTAATGCTTATAATCCTGATCAAGGATACAGTATTTTAAATTCTGAATGGCGTGAGAGTGCAAATAAATTATATCAAAATGAATATAAAGCAGATAATGGTAATGAATTGCAAGTTATGGTTACTGATGAGGAACGAATGGATTTTGTAAAAGCAGCAAAAACTTTCATGCCATTAATAGATGAATTATATTTAATTCGGGATCAATTAAAAAAAGGTAGAAAAAATAAAGACTCGATTACTATTGAAGATTTAAGAACAATACAAAATAAAGCTGCACGATTATGGGTAGAAGAGAGCACAAAAAAATCTTTTTATAGAGAGAACATTCCTGAATGGATAGAAATGTCAGCAATTACTTCTGAACAGAAACAGACATTAAAAGAATTGTTTGCAAATATAGTTAAAGATAATGAATATCAACATGAAAATGCACTGGAGTTATTTAGACAATTACAGAATGCAAAATTAAATTCAATTGCTATTGAGGTTCATTCTCTAATTACTGCTCTTTCGACAGGTACTCTAGATTCTCCATATATTCATATCGGTGAAGATCTTGACGCAGTAAAATATCGACTAGGGGCTGAGTGGGTAAAGAAAAATATACCACCTGATATTCCAGCGAATGCAACTATTGCAGAAATTACTCAAGTAGGTTTCCAACCTTCGAATTTTTTCCCTATTGAATATCCAGCAAAAGAATTACAACTGAAATTTGAAGTAAAAAACTAAATATGAATGAATCATCTTCTCAATTTTTACAGCAAGAAAAATTAGAGCTTATGCCAGAAGATATTGAAAGTTCAAAAATCGAACCGCGTTTTACAAATCTTCCACCTGAATTATTAGAATTAATGCAGCAATCCAATACTGGTTCTAAAGCAGGGGATTTAGCACAAATTACGCAGGCAATGGATGTTATATCTAAAGTTCAAGAAGAACCAGTTATGAGTGCAGAAAATAAGTCAGTTTTTGCACAAATGAATGAAACTGTTAGACATAAAAATAAAAAAGAGGGTTTTTTTTCAAGAATAAGAAACTTTTTTTCAAGAATATTTGGAAGATAGTTACTCTTCAACAATTTGATTCTCACCAAGAAGCCTTAATATAACTTCCTTTTTATATCTTCTATCGCCACGAGAATTAATACGAATTGCTGGTAGTTTACCTTTTTTACCCCAACGCTTTATTGTAAGAGGGGAAACACGTAACACCTCTGCAACTTCTCGTACTGTTAAAAGATCTGGTAAGTTCTCGAGTGATACAGAAGGTTTGCGTATGGATTTGTCTGACATAGTAGTGTTCAAGGATTATACGATTGCAGAAAGAGATTGTCAAATAGATTTTAATTCATATTTTAATTAATCTTACAAACTTATTGCAATCCGTTGACTTTATAAAAAAAACTAATTATTATAAATCTAACTATAGTTAGAGCTATTAATACATGAAATTACAATCAATATCTTCATTAATCCACAACAGACGTGGTGAAATAGGCACAATTGCCGTTTTAGTTGGCATGGTGGTTATTGGCTTGGGTATTTTAGTTGGAAGCCAGATACGCAATCAGAATATAAATATCGGTCCACGAGCTTCTGCCAATATCGATCCATTATGGAATGGTGCATTATCTTCAAAAACAATTGATCCTGCTACAGATGTCTATTTATGGTCTAATGGTGGGCCAACAACAGGTTGGGAAAGTTATATAGGCAATAGAGCATATCTATGTAATGGTAAGTTTTGTTGGACATTAAACAGAGATACGGCTCCACCTACATGGGAAAATGGTGGAAAACCATTTAATATGGAAACAGATTCTAATTATTCCAATACCCAACCAATCCCTGGTACAGATATTAAGCCAGGTTCACAAGGTGGTCCAAGTGCAGCTTGGACATGGGTATTACCAACACAAATGAATGGATATACAGTTAATGAGACATTAGTGTGTAAAGGAGTTTATTGTTGGCGATATATCCGTTATCCAAACGGTGCTAATCAAACAAGTGGCTGGAGAGATGGTGGTGCACCACTTAATATGAAAGAAGCAGGTATATGGAAAGATGATACAAAAATGTGGGCAGGTTCTGGTTTATCTGTAGGATGGAATGATCCAATAAATGGTAAAGCTACTTTATGTAATGAAAGTCAAAATTATTGTAGATCGATGAGTTATAAAAATGGACAATGGGCATGGTTAAATGATGCAGTTACATATCCATCGGGTGTAACTAAATTTACATCTGCATGGACATCTCCAGCAACTAATATTCAAACAAGATGTACTGCTAATTCATGTTATAACTTTAATTCTTCTTCAAATGCATATGAAGGATCTGCATTTTTAATAGCAGCTCAACCAACAAACACTGTTGCTCCAACAGTTAGACAGTGCGCTTCAGGTCAATTATTATGTGCCAATACTTGTACAACAGTTACTAATAACAATCAACATTGTGGTGCTTGTGGTAGGGCTTGTAGTCCAGGGTTAGTTTGTAGTAATAGCACTTGTGTAGCTCCAACACCAACAGTTAAAACTTGTGCTGCAGGTCAATTATTATGTGCCAATACTTGTACAACAGTTACTAATAATAATCAACATTGTGGAGCTTGTGGCAAGGTTTGTGGTTCAGGGTTAGTTTGTAGTAATAGCACTTGTGTAACTGCACCTGCAACTCGATTGGCAACACCAGTATTGTCTTGTACAAATTTGGCTGGTGGAGTTAAATATAATTGGAATGCAGTAACTGGAGCTAATAATTACAACTTGGAAGTTATCTGGACAAATACAGGTGGAGATTCTCAACAAGGAATTTTTAGTGGAGATGTGGGTAATATAACTACAAAAACAATTACATCAACAAATTATGGTGCAAATTTTCAGGCAAGATTGATAGCAAAAAATGGAACAAATACATCTCTTGTTTCAAATACTGTAAATTGTACTGTCATTCAACCAAGTGGAAATATTAAGGTAACTATCCCATCTGCACCAAATGGCGCTCAATGGAGAACTTTGAATGTTAATGATAGGGCTACTGCATGGAGAAATAGTGGACAGACAGAACCAAGGCTTAGTCTTGGTTATTACAAAATAGAATTTAAAGATGTCGCTGGTTTTACAAAACCTGTAACAATGACAGGAGTAACTGTATTGAATGGCAATACGACAGAAAAAACATCTGCCTCGTATGTTCCTTTGCCAACACCAACTTGTATTCCAAATTTAGTTTCACCTGCAAATAATGCATCAATTACTAGTAACCCTTCATTTGAATGGAGTACATGTTATGTTACAAATACAAAATATCGTTTAGAAGTGACAGGAAATAGTACGCCAAGTACAGTAAGCTTTGTTGGTACAAAGTATTCGTTTACAAACCCAGTACCTACGTGGATAGCTGGAAAAACCTATTCATGGAAAGTAAAAGTATGTCCAAATGCAGATTGTATTGGTGGAACATATAGTGCTACCCGTACATTTACTTACAATTCAATAGTAAATACGCCAACTATTACTGTAGCTCCAACAGCTAGACCAACATCGATTCCTACAACTATTGTTCCAACTGCCAGACCAACAGTAATTGTTACTATTCCAAATACAACAGTTACAACTGTTCCATGTCCTAAAAAACCACAAGGAGATGCAAACTGTGATGGGAATATAAATTTAGCAGATTACAGTTGTATAGTTGGAGAATTAAGTAATAGAAAACCACTAAATTGTAAATCATCTGATTTTGATGGAGTCGGTGGAGCTAGACCAACATCTGCAGATTATACGATTTGGTCTAATAGTTATAATCCAAGAAATTAATAGTATATGGCAAAACCTTTAGTAATAAAAACAATAAAACGAATACTTTTAGGATTAATTGGAGTAGTGGTAGTTGCTGCAATGTTTTGGTATGT